>DATNBU010000041.1 GCA_035571835.1 Candidatus Limnocylindrales bacterium
CGAAGGTCCGCCCGACCACAGGCTGCGCATGGCATCGACGGTTTCGCGCGTGCGCGCCGCTCGATCGTCGAAGGAGATGCCGAGCGCATCGAACTCTTCCTTGAGCCAGCCGACGCCGATTCCAAGCGTCACGCGCCCGCCCGACAGCACGTCGAGCGAAGCGACTTCCTTGGCGACGTAAGCCGGATGGCGCTGCGGAAGGATCAGCACGCCGGTTGCGAGCCGGATCTTCTTCGTGATCGCCGCTGCGTATGCGAGCGCAACGAACGGATCCGGGATCGGTGAGTTCTCGGGCCCCGGCATCTTTCCGCCCGGCGCGTACGGATACGTGGATTCGTAGTTGCGCGGAACGAAGACGTGCTCGACGGTCCATGCCGACTCGATGCCGGCGCTGTCGGCGCTCGTCATCAGGTGGGAGAACAGCTCCGGATTGGCGAACGGACCGGCGTTGGCGAACATGATTCCGTACTTCATCGGGGTCTGTCTCCTTGCGATGCCGGTCGTGCGAATCGTCTCAGCGCGGGGCCGGCAGCGCCGCGATCATTTCCTTGACGGCCTGCTCGATGTTGCGTGCGCCGCGTTCCGGACCCATGGCGACGGCGGTCCCCGTACCGCGGAAAACCATCTTCTTCGTCTTCATGTCCACGACGTCGAGAATCAGTGTGCCGTCCGGGTATGGCGTGGCATTGGAGAAGTTGGACGGTGCGCCGCTCCACGACGTGTACGCGCCGTATGCATAGGACCAGTTGCCTCCGAAGCTCGAGTCGGCCCGTTCCTGCGCGGAGATCTTGTCGGTCAGAAAGACGTGCCAGACGATCGCGAGGTCGGCCTCGGCGTCGGTTGCTTCGGCGACGCCGCGTGCGGCAAGCCCGCTGCGGATCGATTTGCGCAGCGCCATTTCGCACCACGTCGGCAGCTTGCGCCCATCGGGTCCCGGCGCGAGGGAATAGGTTTTGTACGTTCCGAATGCCGCAGAGTGATCGTAGCTGGTCGTCACGCTTACCGTCGAGCATGCGCTGAGCGTCGCGGCGGCGAGCAGGGAGACGAGTGTTCGGAAAGCTGCGTTCATGCGGACTGGACTATGCGTTTGGAGGGGAGTGCGCAACGCGGATCCCCTCTGCTGCCGACGTCGGCCTCCTTTTCCGAAGTGCGACGGCGTGGTATCGGGTGCAGATGCCGGCATTTCGCCTCGTTCTTGCGCTGTGGATGACACTTGGCACCGTCGTCTGCACCACGGCCCGGGCGCTCGCCATTGATTCGAGCGCAAGTGCTGTCTCCGCGAGGACCGCCACAACCGCCGGCAAGCATCTGCGCGTGCGCTACGAGCCGCGCCCCGACCCGATCCCGCTCGACGAACCATTCGCGATCCGCGTGTATGTCGAACCCGACGCGTCTTCGTCGACGCGGACGGCATCTCCGTCCGGGCGCCGCATCGAGGTTCGGGGCTGGATGCCCGAGCACCTGCACGGGATGCCGCTGGCGCCACTGGTCACTCCGGCCGGCGACGGCGTCTGGAACGTCGATGGAATGCTGCTCCACATGACCGGGCACTGGCAGCTTTTCATCGACGTGATGGACGATGACAAGCGCGACCGCGCGACATTCGACGTCGAGCTCCGTTGATGCACCGGCGGACCGCCGCGGCCTCGTTCGTGATCCTGGTTCTGTCGCAGAGTCCCGCAATCGGCGAGACGCCACCGTCTGCGGCATTCACGCCGGCGGAAATGGAAAAGATCCTGCGCCATTCTCCGCTGCCGCCGGTACCGGACGATCCGAGCAATGCCGTCGCGACGAGCCGGCGCGCAGCACGGCTCGGTCAGCGTCTGTTCTACGATACGCGCGGTTCGGCCTCGGGCATCGTGTCGTGCGCAACCTGCCACGACCCGAAACGGGACTGGAGCAACGGTCGGAACGTCGGAACCCTCGACGCGAGGTTTCCGAGAAACGTGCCGTCGCTCTGGAACATTGCCTACGGACGATGGTTCTTCTGGGACGGACGCGCCGATTCGATGTGGGCGCAGGCTCTCGGACCGATGGAAAATCCGGTCGAGATGAACGGGAACCGCCTCGGCTATGCGAGGCTCGTGCGCAACGACCGGCGATTGAAACGCAGGTACGAGCGGGTTTTCGGACCGTTGCCCGACCTCGACGACGCGCTCCGGTTCCCTCGCGTCGCGAAGCCGACGCCGCCGACTCCGGACGAACCGGCAAATCTCGCGTGGCTCGCGATGACGAAGGCGGATCGCGAGAGCATCGACCGCGTCTTCTCCAATCTCGGCAAGGCGATTGCGGCGTACGAGCGCGCATTGATCTCCACCGACTCGCCGTTCGATCGTTTCGTGAGAGACCTGCGTGCCGGAGCGGCCAGTCCCGGCGGGCTCGACGAATCCGCGCAGCGGGGGCTCAAGCTGTTCGTCGGGAAGGGCCAGTGCAGCATCTGTCACAGCGGCCCCAACTTTACCGATCGGGAATTTCATGACCTCGGACGGCCGTCCGGATACATGCGGCGCGATCCCGGCCGCGCCGGCGGCTATCGCCTGGTCGTGGCCGATCCATTCAACCGGCTCGGGTTATTGAGCGATTCGACCTCCGGAGCTCTGGTGCGTTTCGTCCCCGAGGCCGGCGGGCCGTCGACGCAGGCGATCGGTCAGTTCAAGACGCCCACGCTGCGCAGCGTCGCACAGACCGCGCCCTACATGCACGACGGCCGCATCACGACCCTCCGCGACGTTGCGGTCTTCTATTCGACCCTGGGCGGATCGATCTTCGGACACCGCGAGAGGATCCTCAAGCCGCTGCAGCTTTCGGGCGCGCAGATCGACGATCTCGTGTCGTTTCTGAATACGCTGACGGGCGCGCCCATCCGTCCGTCGCTTCTCGGACCGCCGCTCGGGCGACGGGCCGCGACACGACACAAGGAGTAACCGCGACCTCAGGTACATTTGAAGAGATGGCAGTCGCCGGAGACGCACCATACGTCTTTCCGACATCTCGCGCCGGTTTCCCGTTTGGCAAGGCACTCGTTGTCCACGGCGTTGATCGGCCAGCCCTTCTTGCAGAACTTGTCGCTGCCGCAGTCCTCGTCGTCGTCGCAGACGCACTTTCCCTTGACGGTACCGCACAGCCCGATGCCGCCGCACTTGAGACCGCTTTTGCATTCCTCGTCGAACTTGCATTCTCCCCCGAGCTCGACGGATTCCGGGCAGTAGCGCTGGAAGCACTTCTTCCCGTAGATTTCCTCACGGGTGCCGATGGGCACGTAGTCGTTGATGCCCGACACGTCCACGTCGTTGGCGAGGTCGGCCGGGCCGACGCGCGGGCCGGTCGGCTCTTCATCGCGTGCGCGCAGCCACATGCGCACGAATTCCTCTGCAGAGCGGTAGCGAAGAGGATCGACATCGGCGCCGAGGCCGAGTCTCTTCATGTCTTCCATGAGGTCGGGCAGCGAGCTGATATCGGCAACTCCAACCGTGTCGAAGCGCGTGCCCAGCCTGGCCTGATCGGATTGCGCCTGGCTCTGGCAGATTCCCTCCGCACGGAAGCCTGCCGAACAGGCGCCGTTGCGATTCGAGCGCGGCTTTCCCGGCAACGAGTTGTTGATGAAACGAGGCCGGGAGTGCATGGCCGGACCGTTCAGGTCGGTGCCGATCGACATCGGCACTTTGAGCCCGCGCAATCCGTAATCGTAGATCTGCGCGAAAGAGCGACTCGAGCCGGCGCAGTCATTGGCGACGCGCGGGGCGGCTACCGTCGCCGATGTGCTGTAGCTGCGAACCTCGGAAGGACTCGGGCGAATTCCGATGATGCCGCCAAGGCGACGGACACGCTGCACCATCCACGCGGGCACGGTGTATTCGGTGGCGTCTTCGGGCGAGACGATTTCGCGGAATCGCGTGTGCGAGAAATGCATCGGATAGTAACGATTGTCGCGCGCCTTCTCCCAAAGTCGACGCATCGCCCTCTCGGAGGTGTGCGAGATGTCGATGAGCATCTTCTTTTCCATCAGCGTATCGACCAGCATCTCTCCCGCGGGGGTCAGGCCGATCTCGTTTTTGCAGAAGTCGTCCGTCGGATCCTGGCACACGTTGAAGCCGTAAACGGTTTTGCCTGCGCAGTCCTCGTCCTGACACTCGAAGCTCGGGCCCTGGGGGTTGTCCATGAACTGGAGGAGCTGGGCAGTTTTGTCCGCCTGTGCGGCTCCGGAGAACGGACTGTCGGTCATGTGCACGATGTGCATCATGCTCACGCCCTTGATCCTGTAACTCTCCACGGCAGCCTGGATCTCCGGCAAGGTCGGCGGCGTGCTCACCATCCCGCCGAACAGGTCGGTGGTCTCGAAGGAAAGCACCAGCGCCAGTTTCTTCTGTGAGATGGCGAGCATCGCTTCCGCCGGAGTCGTTACGATCTGTACCCAGCTCTTCTTGTTCTGGCTCTGTGCGGCGGCCTCCTCTGCGGCGACGAACTCATTGGCATCCACGATCTGACGTTCGACGTCCGCATGCTCGTCGCCCATTTCCTTGCAGTTGTTTCCGGGGCTCGGGCCGATGAGCTCACAGAGGGCTGTCTGGCCGGTCAACTCGACGACCATCAGGCGGAAGCCGTTCTGCCATGCTTTGTAAAGGTCGTCCCGCCGTACGCGTTGATGAACGATGCTGTCCCAGCGGGTCCAGCCCGATGGTGATCTGTAGCGATCGAAATGCCGGCCGGAGTCGCCGGCCGATCCTTCGGTCTTCGAGAACATCTCCGACATGATTCGAGAGCCAAGAGCGTCGGCCAGGACCGACACGCCAAGAATCCCTGCAACCTGAAAGAATTTTCCCTTGTTCAGCTCGCACTGAGCCACCTTGTTCAGGATGGGCAGAATGGTGTGGATCGTACCGTGATCTCCGGCGTGTCCGCCGTCGCAGACCTGCTCGTTGAGAAGTCCCGGTCGCACCTTGCCGTACGTCCACCCGCCGCCAAAAGTTTCTTCTGCGAATGCGTGGACGTGGATATCGGCGTATCCCGTCAAGTTGACGTGATCCGGGAGCTGGTAGCGCTCGTCCGGAGGACAGGCGTCGCCGTCCGTACTGCCCGGAATGCACGACAGGTCGCACAGCTCGCCCATCGGGCCGGTCCCGTTGCACGGCAGGGCACGCGTTCCCCCGATCTGTTCGTCCGCCCCGCAAGGCAGGATCTGCCCGGGATCGAATGGCGGAACGGGAGTGGTTCCGCACGTTGCCGGATCGCGATCCTCGAAGACGCACTGGTGCGCCGTCGAGTAGCAGCGATCGAAAGTGCAGGGGTTCCCGTCGTCGCAGTCGCTGTCGTCTTCGCAGCAGGGACTGATGTTCTGGCCGCTGTCGGGGTCGATCTTCCACGTACCGAACGCCGGGCCATAGCGCATCTCGTGGACGCAGATCGTCTCCGGATCGGCCGTCGGTTCATCGGGCTCGGTTTCGGGAATGAACGTGACCCACTTGTCCAGGGTGCAGTAGATGTCGTCATCGCACGGTTCGGTGCGCGTGGACGGAACGCAAAGTTCCCTCGGAACGGCAATCGACAACGGCTGCGTACCGAACCTGTTGCTCACGTAGATGTCGTTGGTCGCACTCGGGCTTTTCGTCTTGACCGTCGGCCGGATCTGGTAGCACATCAGCATGTCGTCGGGATTGGACTCGGGATGGGCGACGGTGCCGGCCGGCATGCAGAGTCGTCGCGGCTTGAGCACGTTCACCAGATGATCGCCGAACTGATCTTCGATGTTCACACCGGCGATCGGCGTAAACGTGTTTCCGGCGGACAGCTTGACGCGGTAGCACTGGAACTCGTCGGTGGAATCCGACGTGTAGCCCGGGGTTGGAGCCGAGCCGAGCAGCTTCAGACTGGGAACCATCAGCAGGTCGGGTTTGAGCGCGTCGACGAAGATCGTACCGAACTGGTTCACGACCTGCTCGGAGATCGCAGGCTCGAACGGTACCTTGGCCTTGTAACCGGTGAGATGATCGACCTCGTTGGCAAGACCTTCGAAATTCTTCTCGGTTGGCGTGCACAACATCTGCGGCAGCGGTGACTCTGCGAACCCAGGACCGGCTGTTTTGTCGAACCGGGATTTGTAACACGTGAAATGGGCCGACCGGTTGCGAATCCTGAGGTCGTCGAACGCGGCGGTTGCACCGGATTCGCCTGCGACGGCGAACGCGACGGCAATCGTCGTCGTGAAGGGCCCGGCTCGGAAATGGAAACTTTCCGTCCGCCACGCCGTGCCTTGTGGAGTCACGAAGGCGTGCTGCTCGAGCGTGCTGTCCGCGGGGTCGATGTCGGCCGGTACGCCGCCGCAGCTGCTCGACGGACAATCCGAATCCTTGCCGCACAATGCACCGGCGCGAGAACCACCGCTGCAGAAACGCGCGCCGTCCATGTCCACGACTTCGACGATCGAGAGATTCGGATCCTCCCTGCACTCGGCAAGCGTCCCCGGACAGTCCAGGTTGGACACGCACGTATTGCCGTTGTTCGTCCCGCCGCGACAGACCGAATGGAGCTCGCCCTGCGCGTGCTGGAACGTCAGCGTGTAATCCGCGTCCGGCGTGACGTTGAACGTTGCGTAGATCCGGCCGGCACCGGTAACGCCAAACGGCCCCTTGATGCCGAGTGGCGCGCCGGCGTATGCGCCCGGGTCCGCCTGCAGCAGCGCGTAGAAACTGCCTTCCGCCGCGGGCGCGGCCAGCGTGGTCCTGATTCGCCTCACGCCACTGTTCGGCGTGCTGCGCTCGTTGGTCGCGTACCAGAGAAGTCCGTCGGCATCATTCGCGCTGAACGACAGTTCAGCAGTGTCGGGTCCGGTTTCGAAGCCGCTGCTGCCGACCTGCGCCGAGCCGGTCGTCGCGGAAATGACGGAGAGGGCGAGCAACCCCAGAACGTGAGCGCTTACGAGCTTCGTGATGCGCGGTCGGACCTCGGCAATGGCGCGGCACCCTGCGGAAAGAGACAAGCGGTTCTTGCTCACGGAATTCCTCCTTCGAACAATCGCGCGCGATAGCGAGGACTTGCGGTGTAGCGACCGATGTGGAGCAGGCAATCGCGAACGCGCACAGGAATGCGCTGGCGGGACTCTACGCCCCCGGCATCGGCCAACGCAAGAACTTTTGAAGTGACACTGCGCGCGGCAGCGATGCTCGAAAACTGCCGGGTGTGAACTGGATCATCTGTGAGCGAACGGAATCGAATCGACGATCGGACCTCTTCTACTCGGCACTGACCCTTCGGCCCGTGAACGTGTCCGTGATCGTTCCGCCCGCGTCCGTCGCAGGGTCGAGCGGATCCTCGCTGGCGGGATCGAAGAAGCGCAGCTCGAACGTGCCGTGGATCTCGGCGCACCGTTCGGAAAACGTCGAGACGGCATCCACGCGCGCAACCGAAGTCGGCGGAAACCCGCCGTCGATCGGGGAGGAATTGTAACTGAAGTCGACGAACGTGGAGCGGACCTGCTGGCCACGCCCCTGTTTCCACGCGCCGTATCCGTCGCCGAAGTGAAGCGCGCCCTGCGCCGAGCTCGTCGAGTGAATGGTGCCGCCTGTCGAGAAGCTCCACAGGCTCTGCGTGCCGCTGCCTTCCCGGACCAGATAGACCCCGGGGATGCAGCCACCGATTGCCGCGGCGCCGGCCGGAACGGCAAAGGCGAACAGCGACGTGGCGAGAAGGAAAAACGACGGGGTGCGATTGCGCATGGATCGAGGCCTCCGGAGCGCGGGTGTATCACTCGCGCTGCCGGCGGAGAAGGACGCCATCGCGGAGCCGGTCTCTTTGCGCATCACGCCGAGCGAAGCTCGAGGACCTGCGTTGACGCCGGCGTGCAGGGAGCGTTACTCGACATGCCACGGTGACCACGCCTGCTGGACGACGTCGATCGTTCCATCGCGCACGTCGGCGCTCCAGGCGGTGCGATCGTCTTCGCGCACGAAACGCAGATCGACGCGCGCGGCACCGACGGAGACTCCGTGCAGCTCGATTTCGGGAAGCCAGGAAGGAAGGGCGGGGTCGACGTACAGGTGTCCGGCCGGTGCATCGCCGCGCACGCCGAGGATCGCCTGCAGGAGGTGGAACACCGTCCCTGCAGCCCATGCCTGCGGCGCGTTGGCCTGCGGATAGAGCACCGGAAACGTCCCCGGCTGCCGCTCGACGCCGGCATAGAGCTCCGGCAGGCGATGGCTCATGAAGAAACTCGCGGCCTCCGAGATGTCGCGGGCCACGCTTGCCGCTTCGGCATGGAAACCGTAGCGCTTGAAGCCCATCGCGATGATGCCGTTGTCGTGAGGCCAGACCGATCCCCGCTGATACGAGAACGGGTTGTATGCCGGATGCCCGGCGGACAGCGTTCGAACGCCCCAGCCACTCCACATGTCGGGTTCGAGCAGGCGTTTGACCACCCGTTCCGCGCGGTCGGGGCGAACGATGCCGCTCCACAGACAGTGGCCGGGGTTCGATGCGATGCTCGTGACGGGCGCTTTGTCGGGATCGAGCGCGAACGCGTAGAACCCGAGCTCTTCGCACCAGAATTTCTCTTCGAATGCCAAGCGAAGGGCGGCAGCTTTTGCGCGCAGGTCGCCGGCGATCGCGCAGTCGCCGAGCATGTCGAAGACTTCCGCCATGCGCAGCCATGCGTCGAAGACGTAGCCCTGCAGCTCGCATAGCGCTTTGGGTTGCCTGACCTGACGGCCGTCGGCGTAGACGACCGCGTCGCCGGCGTCCTTCCACGCCATGTTCTCGTAGCCTTGTTGCGACCGCGTCCGGTATTCCTGGAAACCGTCACCATCCAGATCGCCGTAGCGGTCGATCCATTCGAGACACCGCATCGCGGTATCGCGATGCTCGCGCAGCAGGCTGTCGTCGCCGAGCCACTTCCACGTCTCGTGCAGCGCGATCAGATAGAGAGGCGTTGCATCGGCCGTCCCATAGTACGGGGTGTGCGGGATCAGCCGGAAATGCGCGAGCTCGCCGACGCGCAGCTCGTGCGGGATCTTGCCCGGCTCGGCATCGCGATGGTCGTCGATCTCGCTCGCCTGCAGCTCGGCCAGCTTCTTCAGCGTGCCGCGCGCCATGGCGGCGTGCACGATCATGCTCTGCAGGCTGGCGATGAGCGCATCGCGGCCGAATATCGCAACGAACCACGGCACGCCGGCGGCAGGCATGAGGTCGTCGCCCTGGTACAGGCGCAGTGCGGTCAGGTCCTCGACGGACTGGCGATAGAGACGGTAGATTTCCTCGTTGACGGTCGTGATTTTCGTCGCTGCACCGAGGCACTCGCGATAGAGGCGGTCCTGCTCGGTCTCTTCCTCGTGGTGATAGCACTCGCGTTCGAGCTCCTTCGATCCGTCGCGCTCGAGGAGGTAGTGGCAGCAGCTGTGCCACGCGGCTCCTGCCGCCAGCTCGATGTCGAATGTGATGCGGCCGTTCGCGTAGTGCGGCGTCGAGCCGCTGCTGCGCAGGCGGAATACGAGGCTGCGACGAAAGTCGCGGTTCACGTACGACGTCTCGAGCTCGGCGCGGCGCGGTCGCCATTCGGTGACGATCCGTCCGCGGCGTACGAGCTCGCCCGTCTTTACCTCGAACAGGTCGGCGAAGTCCGAGCGCATCGCGATCTCGAGGTTGAAGCGTACCGTGGCCTGTCCGTGGTTGATCAGGTCGAGGTCTTCGTGAATTCCTTCGCCGATTCCGCGGCTGATCGTGAGCGAGAGCGTTCCGGCAGGGATTCCGCCATCCTCGGTGGCGACGTGGCCGTTGGTCAGCACGATCCGGGTTGCATGGTACTTGGTGGCCGCTGACGTCAGCCGCTGCCACGGCACGCCGTTGGCGGAGATGGCGTAATAGGAAACGAAACGGGTATCGCCGCAGAAGATTCCCTGTTCGCTGCTGGTCTGAATCTCACCACCGAGGTCAGTGACCATGAAGGTGGCGCCGAAGTTGATGCTGAGCAGCGGCGGTCCGATGACGATCTCGACCGGCATCGGCTTCCGGTATCATGCGTGCGCCGGAGTTTCGCGGCGTGCTGTGACCCGTTTGCGGGCTTAGTGCGGCACTTCGATGATCTTCGGTCCCGATGGGTGACCGGAATCATCCGGCTTCTTCGCGTTGGGAGTGCCGGCGCCGTTTCCGGAAGACAGCGTGCAACCTGTCTTCGACGCCAGGTCGGCGAGCGATTGTTCGCCCGACTCGCGCGAGCCATCCGCGAAGATCCAGGTCGGATAGCCGTCGACGTGCGCAGCCGTGCATGCGTTCGCCGACGCGTCGTGATGGCCGTCGACCGAACACTCCACATAGCGGACGTGCTGCATCGCATCGCCGAGCGTCCGGCGCTGCGCGCTGCAGTGCGGACACCACGAAGCGCCGTAGAACGTCGCGCCTTTGCGCGCGAGGCAGCGGCCGAAGTCTTCGAGACTCGACGCGGAGGCTGGCCTTGTCGTCGCGATCGCGCTGATGCCGCCGATCAGCACGAAGGCGAGGGTGATCTGCACGCGTGACGCGGATCGAGCGCGGGGATGGTTCATCGCCGGATCATGGACGTTCGGTTGCTCCGTTGGAAATCACGCGAGCCGGTCACTGCGCGTCGTTGTGTCCGGAGCCGGTCGAACCGGCCGCCTGCAGCGGCGGAATGATCATGTCGCGGATCAGGTAAAGCGGTCGTGCCTTGGTCTCCATGAGCACCTGTCCCAGGTACTCGCCGATCAGGCCGAGGAACATCATCTGTGCGCCGCACAAGGCGGAGACAAGGATTGCCAGCGACGTCCAGCCGGGAATCGGCGCCTTGTAGAATCCGTGCATCACGCCGACGTATGCGCCGTAGGCAAACGCGAGCATCGAGACTGTAAAGCCGGCCAGTGTGGCCAGCCGCAGCGGCAGCCGGGAGAAGCTGAGAACGCCGGCGAGGCCGAGCGCGGCCATCCGCATCAGGCTGTACTTGGTCTGCCCGTGCTCGCGCGGCGCTTCGTCGTACGGAATCGAAACCTGGCGGAACCCGGCCCACGCGACGAGCCCGCGCAGCAGGCGGTCCTGTTCGCGCAGGTTGCGCGCGGCGCGCACGACCTTGGCGTCGAGCAGACGAAAATCCGGCGCGTCGTTGACCAGCGGCACATCCGACAGCTTGTTCAGCAGGCGGTAGAACGCGCGCGACGTCAGCCGCTTGAAGAGGCTTTCGACGCGCGACGGATTGCGTACGCCGTGCACTACCTCCGCCCCGTTCTCCCACGCGGCGAGGAAGCGCGGGATCACCTCCGGCGGCTTCTGGAGATCCGCGTCGAGCATGACGACGGCATCCGCGTCGGCCGCATCGAGGCCGGCAGTCAGCGCGGCCTGATGGCCGAAGTTGCGCGACAGGTGGATGACTCCGACGCGAGAATCCTCGGCCGTGAGCGCAGCGAGCACGATCGCGGAGTCGTCGTCACTGCCGTCGTTGACGACGAGCACGCGAACCCGGTACGGGAGCGGTGCCATCACCGCGAACACGCGATGCACCAGCGCCGGGAGCGACGCGGCTTCGTTGTAGGCCGGAATGACGATGTCGACTCTGCGCACGCCCGGCAGAGGTACCCGCCGGGTGGGAGGCGGTCAAAGCAGGCTCCCGGCAAAATTCCGCGCCAACCCTCTCGCTCACTGACAAAGCGTCAGTTACAACAATGTAGATAGAAATCGGGGCAGGCATGCGTGGGGCGCAGGCCTGCCGCGGACAGTCCGTTGTAACTGGGGGGCTTGGCGTGAGGGCGTTCGCGGACCGCAAGTCGCGCTCCCTTGCGTGCCCGAAAGGAGCGGCTCCGTGGACCTTCAAGCTCGTTCTCGCAACGTCGTCGTATCTATCTGTTTGCTCTTGGGTACCGTCGGTCCAGCCTCTGCCGGCGGCGAGCTCCTCGGCAGCGATCACGGCGGTCATTACTGGTTCCGTTTCTGCCAGGACCAGCCCGACGACACGCCTCTGCCTCCCGACCCGCGCTCGCTCGTCACTCCCACCACCGACAAGGCGGTGGCGTTCAATGTCGCGTGGTACTCGTGCATGGGACGCCAGCCGGCAACCTGCGGAGAGCTGCGCGAGCTTCGCGCCCTCGGCGGCCGACTGCTTCGCGGCGACGGCCTGCCGGGCGCCGGATGGGAGTTCAGCGGCGACCATTCGAGCAGCTCATGGTCGATCTCGTCGGACCAGTACAACTCGCTGTGGTTTCGATGGGGACTGCTCGAGCGGCCGGCCGACTATGACGAGCTCGTCGCCGAGCGCTACGGAACCCCGCTCAGCTCGGTGCGCAATCCGTACCCGCTCCCCGGCGAAGACCCGAACCTGACCGACGGCGGCTCCGGCCAGCTGCCGATGGCGCTTACGCAGACGCGCAATGCCGACGGATCGTGGACCGGCAACGTCGGCATCACATGCTCGGTCTGCCACAGCGGTCAGGTCGGAAATGCGGCCGACGGACCGGGCCTCGGACCTCTCAACGGCAACAACGGCCTGACCGACGTCAACCTGCTGCTCACCGAGATGGGAAGCGCGAGCAACGGATTCACGGTGATGAGCCTGAATCGCGTACGCGGCAGCGGCAACATCACCAACTTCCAGCTGTTCGGACTGCTCACATTGTTCGACTTCAACACGACGCTGCCGGGAATGGTCGAGAATCCGGGTCTGTGGACGTCGGGCAACACCGGAAGCGAAGACCCGCCGAACTGGTGGAACCTCGGACACCGGCCCGCGAAGTTCTACGACGCCGGCATGAGCAGCGATTCCACGCGCATCGAGCTGTCGTGGTACATGCCGGGCGCGGCGACGCCGAGCTTCCAGGAAGGCTACGACTGGATCAACGACCACGACTACGCAGCCAACACGTGGATGCTGAGCCTGACGTCGCCCGTCTACCCGATGGCGATCGACGAACGGCTCGCGAAAAAGGGCGCGAAGCTGTTTCACCGGCTCAACCTGTGGGACTCGAAGCGCGCCAATCCGGTGCCGCGTCCAGAAGGCGGCAACGGCTCATGCGCAAGCTGTCACGGCGCCTATTCGCCGCGCTTCGCAAAGAAGCCGCAGTTCCTCGCAACGCCGCTGCTGACGGGAATCGCGGCCAACGTGACGCCGATCGACATCATCAACACCGACCCGGCAAGAATGGACGGCAACAGCGAAGCCGTCGAAGGCGCGGCCGCCGCGAGCTGGTTCACGTACTACGGGCAGGACGGCTGCGCGGAGAAATACAACCTCATCGGATACCTGGCGCAGCCGCTGTACGGCGTGTGGGCCTCGGCGCCGTATTTCCACAACGGCTCGGTGCCGGACGTGTGGGGCGTTCTCAAGTCGTCGGACCGTCCGCTGTTCTGGCGCCGCCTGTCGAAGCCCGCGCGCGACGGAGTCGTCATGGGCTACGAGAGCGATCTCGCGCGCGGATACGACCCGGTAAAGCTCGGGTGGAAGTACGACGACCTCGCGTGCGGGTCGCCTGAGGTTACGCCGTATCTCGAGTGCGATCCGGCCGATCCGTTTGCGACGCCGCTCCTCGAATCGTGGATGTCGACGATGTTCGCGAACGGGTCCTTGTCCTGGAACATCCTCGGCACGGTGCTCGCGCCGACGCTGACGAACCAGCAAATCGAAGACCGCAAAATCTACAACACCCGCATGTACAGCCAGTCGAACAGCGGGCACGAATTCACCGACGTGCTGACGGACGACGAACGCACCGCCATCATCGAATACCTCAAGACACTGTGAAGCCAATGAAAACAACATCCGCTCTGTTTACGATTCTTCTGTCTGTTCTGGTCCACGCGTCCGCAGGCTACGCCTGCGATCCGGCTGCGGAGCCGAACAGGAGCGACATCGCCAGCGCCCGTGCGCTGATCGCGGCAAATTGCGACTGCTTCAACTCGACGCGACGCGATTACGCGCGCTGCGCGAAAGAGCAGGCGACTGCGGCATTGTCCGACAGCACGTGCCTTTCGTACGTGAAGCGGTGTTCCGCCCAGTCGACCTGCGGACGGCCCGGCGCGGTCACGTGCTGCGTGGCGACATCATCCGGGACGAAGTGCAAGATCGCGAGGGACACGGCGCGATGCGATGCGCTCGAGGGAACGGTGAGCGACTGCTCGAGCGTCTGCGACGGCTCTCCGCTGCCGGGTAGCGGCCCGAGCTGTTCGGCGAGTGAAGTCCGCGTGCTGTCGAACCGCGCCGATCTCGTCAGCAGCGGCGATGCGCTGGTCGAGGTCGTGATCCCCGCGGGCATCGATCCATCGACGGTTACGGTCGATGTCGACGGCGACGACGTCACCTCGAGTTTCGCGATGCGGCCGAACGGACGCTACGTGGGACTGCTGACCAACCTCGCGCTCGGACCGAACGTCGTGACGGCGCGCATGCCCGGCGCCGAGCGCGAGCTCACGATCACCAATCATCCGAGCGGTGGGCCGATCCTTTCCGGTCCCCAGATCCAGCCGTGGATCTGCCAGGCAGATGCGGTCGACGCGCAGTGCAACCAGCCGGCAAGCTACACGTACC
Source organism: Candidatus Limnocylindrales bacterium (assembly GCA_035571835.1). Lineage (NCBI taxonomy): Bacteria > Bacillati > Chloroflexota > Candidatus Limnocylindria > Candidatus Limnocylindrales > Candidatus Limnocylindrales bacterium. The sequence continues at coordinate 14,504 of DATNBU010000041.1, forward strand.
TCTACAAGTCGAGCGATCCGACCAAGCAGGGATTGCAGTCGTACGACCCGGAGAGCCCTCCGACCGACGTCGCCGATACGACCACCGACCGCGGCGTGACGGTGCCGTTCATCGTCCGTCTCGAGACCGGCTATCAGGACCGCGACCAGTACCAGATCGCGACGCTGTTCCAGCCGAACCAGCCGTGGACGCCGTGGGAACCGCAGCCGCAGTGGAATCACAAGCTGCTGATCATGCACGGCGCGTCGTGCGGCGTGGAACATCAGACCGGATCAGCTCCTGGCGTTACGACTGGTGCGACCGTCGCCGATACCGCCGGCACCGCCGAGTACGCGCTCGGTCTCGGCTACGCGACGATGTCGACGGCTCTCGACAACAGCGGCCACAACTGCAACGTCGCCGTGCAGGCCGAATCGCTGATCATGGCGAGGGAACGTCTCGTCGAAGAGCTCGGCGAACTCGACTACACGATCGGTGCCGGCTGCTCGGGCGGCTCGCTCGCTATCCAGTGGATCGGCAATGCGTATCCGGGATTCTACCAGGGCATTCTGCCGAGCTGCTCGTTCCCCGACGCGTGGGGCACCGCAACGCAGTTCCTCGATTACCACCTGACGCTTGCGTACTTCACCGATCCGTCGAAGTGGGGACTCGGCATCGCATGGCTGCCGTCGCAGATGGCGGACGTGCAGGGACACATCTCGATCGTCAACTCGGAAGTCAGCGATGCGGCGCAGTTCCACGTGGCGGTTCCGACCGATCCGTGCGCCGGCGTCAGCGACGCCGAGCGCTACGATCCCGTGACCAATCCGGGCGGCGTACGCTGCGACATCCAGGACGCCGCCATCAGCATTCTCGGCCCGCGTCCGCCGGCCGACTGGTCTGCGAACGAGCAGGCGCTCGGCCACGGATTCGCCGGGGTTCCGATCGACAACGTCGGCGTGCAGTACGGGCTGACGGCGCTGCAGCAGTCGCTGATCACGCCGTCGCAGTTCGTCGACCTCAACGAGAAGATCGGCGGGCTCGACGTCGACGTCAATCCGATTCCGCAGCGCATCGCCGCGACCAGGCCGGCGCTTGCCAACGCGTACCGCAGCGGCCTGATCAACGAGGGCAACAACCTCGACCAGACCGCGATCATCGACTGCCGCGGACCCGATCCCGGCGCGTTCCACGATGCGTATCGTGCGTTCGCGATGCGGGCGCGGCTCGATCGCGAGCACGGCACGCACGCCAACCAGCTGATCTGGGAAGGGCCGGTCGCGCTGTTCGCCGACGCGCAGTGCGTGAAGAACAGCTTCATCGCGATGGACCGGTGGCTGACGGCCGTCAAGGCGGACAGCACCGACAAGCCGCTCGCACAGAAGATCATCGACGACAAGCCCGCCGACCTTACCGATCGCTGCTACGACGGTGCAGGCGACAAGCTGACCGACGATCTTTGCGGCGAGGCGGTCGTGACGACGTTCCGCACGCCGCGCATGGTGGCCGGCGACGCGCTGACGACCGACACCAACAAGTGCCAGCTTAAGCCGCTCAGTCGGAGCGACAACTACGGGCCGATCCCGTTCATGGATTCGGAATGGGCACGGCTGCAGGCGGTGTTCCCGGACGGCGTCTGCGACTTCTCGAAGCCCGGCGTCGATCAGCAGGGAACGATTCCGTGGCAGACGTATCAGGACGACGCCGCCGGCGGCGCGGTCATCTATGGTGGAAGACCGCTCGGTGATGCGCCGGTGTCGGAGTAGCTGCTGAAAAGGGGACAGGTACATTTACGCAGCGCGTAAATGTACCTGTCCCCATTTTTTTTCCGTAGTTATTTCGCGGCGGCGCGGCGGCCGGCTTCGCGGCCGAAGAACGTTGCGTCGCCGAGCGAGATGCCGCTGCAGTAGCCGTAGGCTGCGATGCCCGACGTCGTGCGTCCTGCTGCGAACAGGCCGGCGATCTCGTTGCCATCCGGATCGAGCACCTCGCCGGTTGGCTTCGTGTGCAGGCCGCCGAGCGTGAACGTCGCCCACAGCACTTTGTCCGGGCGGCAGTCGATGACCGCAAAAGGCGGCTCGACGAGCGGCTGCACGAGGGCAGGCACCTTGTGGAACGCGGGATCTTCGCCGCGCACGGCAAATCGATTGTAGTACTCGACGGTCGCCTGCAGCGATCCTTCGGGAAAGCCGGCACTCCGTTCGAGCTCTTCGATGGTCTCCTCGACGAACGTCGCCTCGAAGCCGAGCGCGTTGCGTTCGTAGATCGCGTTGTCGACGACCAGGAACACCTGCCCGTCGTGGCGGAACAGCGCTTCCTGTCCGACGCGCCCGTAGTAGGTGTCCTCGTTGATGAAGCGCTGGCCGTGGCGATTGACGACGATGCCGCGCACGAGCCGGCGCGGCGGCGTCAGCGGCAGCGCGACCTCGGCGGCGTCCATGCGGATCGCGTCGGCGCCCACCGCCATCGCCATGCGGATCGCCAGGCCGTCGTCGCCGTCGACGCCGAGCTTGAAGCTGCACGCGGCGATGCGCGGCTGGTGCCGCGCGACCATCTCCTCGTTCTTGACGAACCCTCCGGCGGTGAGCACGACGCCGCGCCGCGCACGCACCACGCGATCATGTCCATCGTGACGGACGACGATGCCCGCCACGCTGCCGTCGTCCTCGACGATCAGTGCATCGGCGCGTGCGTCGCAGACGATCGCTGCACCGCTTCGCTCGGTTGCCGCGACGAGCTTCTGCATCAGGAAGCCGCCGGCCGCCGCCGGATGCTGCGGCTTGTGCGCGCGCGGAGCCGGCTTCGCGATGCGGTCGAACGGATGACCGTCCTCGCCGCCGGAGAAGACCAGGCAGTCGTCGGTCGGCGCTTCGAGCCCGGGCTCCGGATAGAAGCTTCGCTTGAACGGAACGCCGTGCGCCTCGAGCCAGTGGAAGTGCGACACGCTTTCGTCGCAGAACAGGCGGATCTTGGACTCGTCGGGCTCGGGCCCGAGCGCGGCCATGAGGAAGCCGAACATTTCGTCGGGAGAGTCCTCGTAGCCGCAGGCCTGCTGCACCGGAGTACCGCCGCCCATGTAGATGAGGCCGCCCGACATGGCCGACGTTCCGCCGCCGCCGCCGGATCTCTCGAGCACGAGCACGTCGGCGCCCGTTTCGGCGGCTTCGATCGCCGCGCACGCTCCGGCCGCGCCGAAGCCGACCACGACGACGTCGGTTTCGTTGTCCCACGCGGCGACGTCCCGCGCGCGCCGCGCCGCCGAGGCGCTCGTCTGCTGTTTCATCGTCATCGGCTGTTCGCCCGGTCCGGCCGGCGCGCCGTTGTAGAGGAAGATCGCAGATCTCGCGAGAAGCGATGCGCACGGCGCCGGCGTGCGCGCGTTGCCTCGGAGCGACGGCCCGGGCAAAGGAGAGCCCCATGATTCTCGATCGATTTCGGCTCGACGGAAAAGTCGCCATCGTAACCGGCGCAAGTGCAGGAATTGGCCGCGGCAGCGCGCTCGGGCTCGCCGAGGCCGGTGCGCACGTCGTGATCGCGGCCCGCACCGCGTCCACTCTCGACGATGCCGCCGCGGAGATCGCCGGCACCGGCGCACGCGTGCTGCCGATCGTCACCGACGTCAACGACGCCGCCCAGCTCGGACGGTTGGCCGACGCCGCGATCGCCGAGTTCGGCCGCATCGACATCCTCGTCAACAACGCCGGGGGTACGGCGCCGGGACCCGCGCTGTTCCTCGATCCGGACGACCTCGCCGCGTCGTTCCACTTCAACGTCGGTACGGCGCTGCAAATGTCCAAACTCTGTGCGCCGCACATGATCGCTGCAGGCGGCGGGTCGATCGTGAACATCTCGAGCGCGATGTCGTACATGGTCGAGCCGGGCTTCGTCGCCTACGGCGCGGCCAAGGCAGCGCTGTCGCACATGACGCGTCTTCTTGCGTGCGAATGGGCGCCTCACATCCGCGTGAACGCGCTCGCGGTGGGCGCGACCGAGACCGAGGCGCTCGGTATGTTTCTGAACGCGTCGCCGACCGTGCGCGATGACATGATCGCGATGACGCCGATGGGCCGCCTCGGCACGCCCGAAGACATTGCGCTCGGCGTGCTCTATCTCGCGTCTCCCGCCTCGAGCTGGATCACCGGCAAGGTCTACGAGATCGACGGCGGCACGGTCGCATCGAACTGGCCGATGAAGATGCCGAGCGGGCTCTGAAGCGGAATCACGCGGCCGTGCGATCGTGAGCAGCATCGGGAACGCGGGAAGAAGACGGCGCGGGACGGCGTTGTCCGCCCCGTCCGCGTTGTCCACGTTGCCCATGCGCGCTGCATGCATCGCAGCCGCGATGAACCTCATCCTGATCACGGGCCTGCCGGGGAAAGCTGCAGCCGCAGCCGCTTCCAGAAGCGCAACGGCTTCCACGAGCGCAACTTCTGCAAAAGATCCGCAGCATACCGAGGCGCAGCGCCTTCCGGGTTTCCAGGGGCGTACGCTCGACGGCAAGACGCTGTCGACCGCATCGTTCTCCGGCAAGCGGCTGCTGCTGCTGTGCTTCAATCCCGGCATCGCGCAGTCGGCGGCGTATGCGCAGGCGCTTGCGAACCTTGCGCCCGAGCGAAGCCGCAACAACTTCGAGATCGCCGGCGTTGCGATGGGGCTCGATCCCGCGGACGCGCGCGCATTCGCCGCGAAGCTCAAGCTCGACTTCCCGATCTTCGACGACTCGGACGCGACGATCGCGGGCGGCCTCGGGCTGCAGGCTCCGGTGGTCCTGCTTGGCGTCGACGCCGAAGGTCGCGTCGGCATGGCGATGCTCGGCTTCGAGCACGAGCAGGAGATCCCGGCGGTTGCCGTTGAAGATCACGTCCGCGAGTTCCTGCGGCTTCCTCGCGCTGACACCGTAACCGGCGGCGCGCTCGATCCGCGGCCGAAAGCGCCGCCGTTCGATGCCGAGCGTCTGAGCGGAGGCGACCGCTTCCGGCTATCCGATCTGTCGGGCAAGCCGGTGGCGCTGGTGTTTTTCATGCCGACCTGTCCGCACTGCCGCGATGCGCTGCGTTTCTTCAAGGGCGAGCTTGCGCGCATGCCCGAGAAGAATCGTCCGGTGCTGGTCGGAGTATCGATGGACAGCCGCGCGTACTCGGTCGAATCCACGCTTGCGGAAGAGAAGCTCGACTTCTTTCCGGTGCTGCTCGATGCGGACCGCAGGATTGCCTCGGCCTACGGTTCGTTCGCGGGAGTTCCCGACATCGTCCTGATCGATGCGACGGGGCGTATCGCGTTCCGGAGCAAAGGATGGAGCGAGGAGCCCGACGCAAGACTGATGCGGATGCGCCTTGCGCGCCTGGCCGGCGCCGAAGTGCCGATGCTGCTCGACTCGCACGGATTCAGCGGCAACGACACGTGCGCCATCTGCCATACGATGGAAGCGGCCGCGTGGAAGTACACCGAACACTCGGTCGCATTCGACACGCTCGTGACGCGCGGAGCAGATCACGATCCGAAATGCGTCGGCTGCCACGTCGTCGGCTTCGGCCAGGCCGGCGGGTACTCCGAAGCCGCGCGCCAGCAGAACCTCGAGAACGTCGGATGCGAGACGTGCCACGGCAAGGGCGGCGGACATCTGGACGCGCGATCGAAAACCGCCGGCGGGGCGGCGGCGGTCGACTATCGGTCCGCCTGCAAAGGCTGTCACGACCCGCAGCATTCGCTCGGCTTCGAGTACGAGAAGTTCCTGCCGAAAGTCTCGCACGCGGCCATCGCCGCGCTCAGCGACGCGGAGCGAGAGAAGCTGATCGCCGGACGAAACCGTCCGCGTGACCTGCTGCCGACGGGGTCGGCCGTCGTCGGCTCATCGGCGTGCAAGACCTGCCACGAGCATGAATACTTCCTGTGGTCGACGACGGCCCACGCGCGCTCGGTCGAAAGCCTCCGAAAGGAGCGCAAGGAATCGAAGGCCGAGTGTCTTCGCTGTCACGTGACGGCCTACGGGCGCCCCGGCGGTTTTCCCGACGGCGAGCCGGTGCGTGCGCACGAGGATCTCGCACGCGTCGGTTGCGAGTCCTGCCACGGCGCGGGGGCCGAGCACGTGAAGAGCGGCGGCAAGCAGCTTGCCGGCATCGTAACGCTCGGCGACAAGTGCGACTCGTGCGTGATCCTGCAGATCTGCGGCGGGTGTCACGACGACGCGAACGATCCCGACTTCCGCTTCAACGTGACCCGCAAGATCGATCTCCAGCACCACGGGCGGGCGCCTGCGGTGCCGGAACGATCCGTTGATACGACGCGCGATACGAGCAGCGCCGCGACCAGCGCCGGCAACTAGGCCGGCGCAGGGCACGACAGCGTCAGCGCACCGCCGACGGCTTTCTTCAGGATCGCAAGCGCATCGGATGCTGCAACCGAGCCGTTGGCGTTGACGTCGCACACCGTCACGTCACAGACTTTGGCCGAGACCGCGGACTGCAGCGCGAACAGCGCGTCGGTTGCGGTCACCGTGCCGGAATCGTTCGGATCTCCGCACGCGAGCGCATCGCATCCTGCGTCGCAGTATTCGCCCGGAGCCCAGGTCGTATCGCCGTCGTCGCAGGTCTCTCCCGCAGACGTGATGCCGTCGCCGCATGCGACAGCCACTGCGCAGTCGGCGTCGTCCTGGTCGTAGACACCGTCGCCGTCGTTGTCGAGACCGAACAGACCGAACCTGTTCTCGTTGCCGGGTGATGCGGCTGCGTTGCACGGATCGACGGGCTTGCTCGCATGCGCGGAGTCGGGCGTGAAGTAATACGGAGGCTTTTCGTCTTCGCCGGCCGGCGCGCCGTCGCTGTGGCAGTCGGCGCAGTCGCTGATGCCGGCGTTCGCATGATGCAGCCGCAGGCCGGCGCCCATTCCGCAGTTGGCCGGATCGATCGTCGTGCTGTTGCCGGTGACGCACTCGCCGGTCGCATCGGCCGCGCGCCCGTGACAGCCGAGGCACGAGACCGGGCTGTATCCGGATATGCCGGCCGAAAGGCCGATGTAGACCGGGCTTCGCGGAGTTCCCGCCGGCGGCTGGTGGCAGACGTTGCACGTACCGCTGCCCATGAACGCGCTGTGGCCGGTCATGAGATTCGTGCCCCAGCTCGTTCCGTCCGAATCGGAGACGTACGTGCCGGAGTTGAACTCGCCGTGGCAGCCGGCGCAGCCCGACCACGTCGCATAGGCATGGGCGGACGGAACCCACGTCGCGAACGCCAGATGAGCGACCACTACGGCCGCGCCGACACGAAGGCAGTTCTCTAAATTCGTTTTCATTTCCGCTCTCCCTTGCTTCCTGTTCGCCGTCGCATCTGCATCAGACATCGCCTGCGGGAGCCCGATCCCGGGCCGCCGACCTTGCGTATGCACGGTCCATTCCACGTTGCCGACCGGCTGCTCTCGGACGACATGCTTCTTGCAGGAAAGGAGTTGGCAGATACGGCCCTTCGAAGGCCGTGAAAGGAGGGCCTGTCATGAAAGCTGTCGCAGAGCGGAGTCCGGGAGCGGTTTTCTCAGCAGTTTTTGTCTTTCTGCTCGCATGGATTGCGGTGCCGCAGGCTTTTGCGGCGAAGGATGACTGTTCCCAGCCTGTCAGCGGCGGCGACGGCCCCGTGACGAGCGACTGCCTTCATATCCTGTCGACCGCCGTCGGTTCCCAGATCTGCGAGACTTCCTGCGTGTGCGATGTCAACGGCAGTAATTCGATCACGTCGATTGACGCATTGATGTGCCTGCGGGCCGCCGTCGACCTCGAGGTCGACATGAATTGTCCATGCGGTGACACGACGACCACGACCATCACCACGACGACGACCACGACCATCGAAGTAACGACGACCACGACCACCACGACGACCACCACGCTGCCGGTGGCCGGCGTGATGAACGAGGCGTGCCCGGTCTGCCACGGCGATGGGCGGGTCATCGACGTCGCGTCGTATCACCCCGGCCTGCAGACGATTCCGGATATCAACGCCAGCATCGACAGTGTCGCGATCGTCGTGGACGACGTGGCCCACACCGCCAGGCTGACCGTCAACTTCACCGTGACCGATCCCGATGGCGATCCGATCCCGGACCTCGGCGCGCCTTCGCCGACGCAGGCCACGCGTTTCGCGTACCTGCGTTTCGCGCTGAGCGAGCTCGAGCCGGCCGAAGACCTGAGCGGTGATCCGGACAGCTGGGTCAGCTACACGACCGGCGACCGGACGCCCGCCAACCTGACCGACCACGGCGACGGCACCTACACGTACCTGCTCGCAACCAATCTCTACACCCTCTACATCCCGTCGCTGCGGCACCGGCTGCTGATGACTGTGTCGGGCGCAATCGTAGCGCAGTCGAAGAACGTGACGTACGACTTCGTGCCCGAGCAGCTGCCGGGTCCGTTCGTGTTCGACACCAGCCGCGACATCGTGACGACGACCGCGTGCAACAGCTGCCACGGCCGCCTCGGCAGCACTCTTGGCGATGCGAGCTTCCACGGCGGCAGCCGCTACACGACCGAGGCCTGCGCGACGTGCCACACGACGTCGCTGGTCGGCGGCAGCGCGGAGTTCGCGCCGATGGTGCACAAGATCCACGCGGCCCAGAACATCGAAGGGCTCGCGGATTTCTCCGAGGTCACGTACCCGCAGGACGTGCGCAACTGTGCCACGTGCCACGCCGGCACCGACGGCTCCAACTGGTACACGCGGCCGTCGCAGACGGCATGCGGCTCGTGCCACGCCGATGTCGATTTCGTAACCGGCGAGAATCACGACGGCGGTCCGCAGACCAATGCGGCGTGCGTCGACTGTCACTCCGAGGACGCCATCAAGGAAGTGCACGTCACCGACATTTCTACGCCGCATAACCCCGACGTTCCGGAAGGCGCGGTGAGCTTCGAGTACGTGCTCGAAGAAGTGACCGTGAACGACAGCAGGCAGGCGGTCGTACGCTTCCACATCAACGCCGACGGCGAGCCTGTCGATCTCAGCACCATCCCGCCTGCCGGATTCAGCGGCGGTCCGGGCTTCCTCGTCGCCTATGCGCTGCCGCAGGACGGCGTCGAAGTGCCGGTCGATTACAACAACCTCGGCCGCAGCGCAGGACAGCCGGCGACCGTCACGCTCGCAAGCCTGTCCGGCAAGCTGACCGGTACTCCCGAGAGCTACACCGCGGTGCTCGACGCCGCTCCGTTCCCGTCCGGCGCGACGATGCGCGCGGTCGCGCTGCAGGGCTACTTCACGCAGCTGATGGGCAATCCCGCCAGCACGACGGACGATCTCGCGCGCCACACGCCGTCGGTCGTCCAGCCGGTCACCGGCGATCCGGTGCGACGTCAGGTGGTCGAAGTGGCCAAGTGCCTCAACTGCCACGAGAGCCTCGAGCTGCACGGCGGCAATCGCGTCAACAACGTCCAGGTGTGCGTCACGTGCCACGACCCGAACCTGAGCAGCAGCGGTCGCACCGTGAACCCGGCCGACGTGACGCAGGAACAGAAGGATGCGCTCGCAGCGGCCGGCCACGACCCGAACGATCCGCTCAGCTGGCCGGAGACATCGATGCAGCTGAAGAACCTCGTGCACGGGCTGCACTCGTCCGGAATGCGCAACTTCGATTACGACTTCGTCCGCAATCGAAACGGCGCGTCGTACTTCAACTGGAGCGAAGTGACGTTCCCGGGCATCCTCAGCAACTGCGAAACCTGTCATTTGCCGGGGACGTACGGCGTCGACCTGCCGGACGGAGTACTGGTGAGCACGAACGTGACCACGAGCGGCCCGAATGCGACGAGGGCGAGCATCCTCGCGGCTCGTGACAGCGTGCCGAACGATACCGACGAGATCCTGAGCCCGACGGCCGGTCCGTGTTCGATGTGCCATGACAGCGTGCCGGCAGCGGCCCACATGGAACAGAACGGCGGCGTGATCGGCAAGACGCGCCTCGCTGCTCTGGGCAACTGAACGAACGCAGGGAACCTCGCAGCCATGAAGCGGCTGCGAGGTTCCCTGCGTCGATCCGCCGCGTCTTTCACCGTCGAAAGCGCTTCACCTGCAACTTTCTGCTTTGCGCGACGGTCGCGCATCAAAAAAGCATTGCCGATTTCGCGACAATAGAGACATCTCCCCGAGTTTGCTGAGGTCGCAACGCGTCAGCGCCTCGCATTGCGAAGCGTTTCGACCAACCATTCCGTTCCCAGTTTCAAAAAATTCCGGTGCGCAGGATCGCCCGGCGGGCGTGAAGCGCTTGTTCTACCGGCGCCACGGCTGTACCCGTCCTCCTCAAGCGCACGGCGGGGGAGGGGAACGGTGCGTATCTGCGGACTCATTGGTTCGCAGATCCCGCCTGTCGCTTCACCTAGGGAGGTTCCGATGCGCTCGAGACTGACGCTCTGCGTGCTATTTGCCGCCACGCTCTGGTATCCGCTGCAGGCTGCGGCTACCTGCGGAGACGGCATACTCGAACCGCTCAACGGTGAGCAGTGCGACGTACCCGGCGGCACCTTCTGCTGCATCGGCTGCCAGTTTCGAGGGTCGGAGACGCTGTGTCGCGCTGCGACCGGCGCCTGCGACGTCGAAGAATACTGCGCAGGCAACAGCACGGCGTGCCCGGCCAACAGCGTCAAGCCGAGCAGCACGATCTGTCGCGAGTCTCCGGGATCGGTCGCATCGCAGGTCGAATCCACACGCGGGCCGAGTGATCCGGACACCACCGGAACGGTCTCGGTCGGCGCGTCGTCGAGCTTCCAGTTCAAAATCGGAACCGGCGGCCTGCTGCGGACAGTTACCGCGGTGCCGTCGAGCTCGCTGCAGACGTTCGTCGACGACATCAATGCGCTGAAGAACAGCGCACCGCTTTACCAGAGGGTATCGGCCAACCTGTTCAATGCCGGGAGCAACTGCCAGGCCGATGCGCCGGGCAACAACTCCTGTCTGTCGAACTCGGATTGCTCGGCCAACGTCGACTGCGCCACCACGTACAAGGTCCTTCTGCTTGCCGAGACTCGCGGTGCGGACTCGATCATCGTCCAGACCGACCAGACGCAGCTCAAGTTCGCGACCCGCATCGCCGGCGCCGATGACCCCTGCAACGCGACCGAACGGTGCAACGGAACCAGCGCGAGCTGTCCCGCCGATTCGTTCCAGAATTCGTCGTTCGTCTGCCGTCCGTCCGCCGGCTCGTGCGACGTCCAGGAGAACTGTCCCGGCAACGCTTCGCTCCTCTGTCCGGCCGACACGGTCCTGGCGTCCACTACCGTGTGCCGATCGTCCGCCGGTGTCTGCGATCCGGCGGAGCTCTGCACGGGCAGTAACGGCGTTTGTCCGACCGATTCGAAGAGCACGGCGATCTGCCGGGCTTCGGGCGGCGGCTGTGATCCGGCCGAGGTATGCGACGGCATCGCCGATGCGTGTCCTGCAACTGCCCTCAGCAGCAACGGCACCGTGTGCCGTGCACCTGCGGGAGGCTGCGACGCCGCGGAAACCTGCGACGGCGCAAGCGTCGTGTGCCCGGCCGACGTCAACCTGCCCGCGAGCACGCTTTGCCGCGCCGATGTCGGCCAGTGCGACGTTGCCGACTTCTGCACCGGCACCACCAGGGATTGCCCGGCCGACAACTTCGAGCCCGACGGCACGACCTGCGACGACGCCGATGTCTGCACCGTCAACGACCAATGCATCGGCGGCGTCTGCGTCGTCGATCCCCAGCATTGCGGCGACGGCGTGCTGCAGCTGACCTGCACCGAGGAGTGCGACGACGGCAACGTCGACGACGTCGACGGATGCTCGTCGACGTGTGAGGCCGAGCCCGGGCTCGGCTGCCCGTACTTCCCGCTGTCCGGATGCCGCCAGTCGACGGTGCCGGGCAAGTCGCGAGTCGACATTCGCGACGAAGAGAAAATCAGCGGACTCAAGTTCCAGTGGCGCTGGAAAAAGGGAGCGGCGACTACCGAAGCTGACTTCGGCGATCCGCTCACCGATGCGCCGGCCGGAACCAGCTACACGCTGTGTCTGTACGATGCGGTCGGTCTGCTCGCGCAGGCCACCGCGCCTGCCGGCGGCGAATGCGGCGTCAAGGAACCGGGACCGTGCTGGACCGGGCGCCCGTCGCAGGGCTTCAACTATCTCGATTCCGACCAGTCGATCGAGCCGGACGGTGTCAAAAGCGTCGATCTCGTCGCGGGTCCGGATGGCAGGGCGTACATCGGGCTCAAGGCAGAAGGCGGACTGTTTCCGTTCCCGTCCAACGGCGGGTTCGGAGGCATCGGCGACCTGACCGGAATTGCATCGCCGCTCGTCGTGCAGCTCCAGAACACCAGCGGGCTCTGCTTCGAGGCAACCTACAGCGCGCCGTTCAAGCGGCAGCTTCCCACTCGCTTCCAGGCAAGGGCGAACTGACCGATGCGGCGCGCGATGGAAGCAGCCGCGAGTGCGGCGACGAATCGGATGGGGAACTTCACCGGAAACTCTGCCGGCAATTCTTCAATGAGGAACTCTGCGATGCGCAAGACGAGAACGATTCTTCAGCGATGGACGGTCGGCATGGTCGTCATGGCCATGGCCGTTGCCGGGCCTGCGGCCGCAGCGCCGGTCGATGATGCCAGGGCCCTGATCAACGCGATCGTCGCCACGGGCGATACCGAGCGTGCGTGGCAACTGACGCAGGTCGTGGATTCGATGTCGGAGGCCGAGCTCGAGACGTTCGCGAATTCCGGCATCCGCGAGCTGACGGGCCTGATGAACCAGCAACGCGAAGCAATCGAAGCGGCGCGCGACATCGGGTTCCGGCTGCCGGCCGAGCCCCCGTCGCCGGTCGTCAGAAACCACAACGACGATTTCCCGCTGTTCACCGACTACACGCCCGACTCGACTAGCTGTCCGAACTCGCCGGACCAGACCTCGATCGGAACCATCGTCGCGATCCGGTCGACGCTGGTCGGTGCGCAGGCCGCCTACAAGATCGCCAAGGCGCTCTACGACGACACCAATCCGGTCTGTCACCAGCTCGTCGTTGCAATCGGCGTCGGCAGCAACCCGCAGACAGCCGTGTGCATCGGCCTCGGCATTGCGGAGACGGTCGTGCACGTGGCCTTCGATGTCACGGCGAAAGCTCTCGAGCTGATCGATTTCTGCGACGACGAAGTCGACTACGCGAAGATCCGCGCGACCTTCCACGACCTCGAGTTCATTCACAATCAGCTGACCACGCACGATACGGACGAGAAGCTTCAGGTCACCACGCACGACGACGAGGAGCAGGCCTTGCTCGACGACCTGCTCGCGCGCCTCGCACGCATCGAGGGCAAGCTCGATCTTCTCATGAAGAGCCAGCTCGAGATTGCGATGGACCGCCGCGGCGGACGCTCACGTCCGAGTGTGTTCTACGAGGACCGGCTCGACGAGCTGTGCGGCTATGCGCAGGAAGCCGTCGACGATCTTCCCGACGTCTACCTGGTCGCCGACCAGTGCCAGGGGCTGATCAACGAAGGACTTTCTCTCAAACTGACGGACCCCAAGCTGGCAGCGGACACGTGTGTCGCGGCCTTCGTACGAGCCACCGCCGGCTCGTCGACGCTGCAGTAGCGTGAACGACATGATGCAGATGATGTCTCCGCGAACGATGGGTTCGAATACCGGTGATGTTCCGCAGAGGAATCCCAAGAGGAATCCCACGAGGAATCCAATGATCCGTAAAGTCCTGCGACGAACGACAGGGATGTTTCTTCTCACGCTTGCCGTATTGGCCGTAGCGCTGCCGCAAGCGGCTGTTGCGTCCGACCGCGACGAGACACTGGAGCTGGCCGATACCATCCGCGACCTCGGATATTCCGGCGAAGCCGCGCAGATCGAGCAGCTGGTGGCGGGAATGTCCGATTCCGAGCTCCAGCTTCTCGGGGATGCCGGCTTCTTCCAGATCTCTTCCAAGCTGAAAGCGTACCAGGTGGCGAAAGAGCGTGCGGACGCGCTCGAGTTCATCTCCGTCGAGCCCCAGGGCGCAAGCCAGCGTGCGATCCTGTCCGACTACGATCTGTCGACCTTCCCCGCGGCGGTCTATCCGCCGCAGGATTCGACCTGCGTCAACGCGGTCGGGACGGTCAGCACCGCGGCAGTCAAGGTCGGGCTCAAGGCTACCGTTTTCACGCTGAGGGAAGCGCTGACGGCCGCCGACGGTGCGCAGCGGGCGGCGATGGCCGGCTGCAACATCATCGTCATCGCGATCGGCATCGGCGGCAACGCCGCGTCGGCCTGCGTCGTCTCAGCCATCGTTCTCAGCGTGGCCGACGCTGCCCTGTCGGTCGGCGAAATCTTCATCGACAACCTGATCTTCTGCGACGAACAGGTGCATTTTGCGGAATCCGAAGCCTCCGCTGTTCGCGCGGAGTACCTGAGCCACCAGCTCGAGCTTCACGATCTCGAGCTCGGCGAGCAGATCGCCACGCACGACGTGGAAGTCCAGGCCAAGGTGCAGCAGGCGATCGCGCGCGCGGCCAGCATCGAAGGCAAGATCGATCTCGGCCTGAAGACCCAGCTCGAAGTCGCGATGGATCGCAAGACCGTCACGCGTCCGAGCATCTTCTACGAGGATCGGCTCGATGAGCTCTGCGATCTCGCGCAGGAGGCGATCGACGATCTGCCGGCCACCTACATCCTGGCAACGAGGGCGCAGACCCTCGTCAACGACGGAATGGCGTTCAAGATCACCGATCCGAAGCGCGCGGCCGACGAGTGCATTCGTGGATTCAGCATGGCAACCACGAAGTCGACCGAACACAACTAGGCGGCCGTAGCTCGCCGACTCGGGCTTCCTGGTGACGGGAGTGGATATCTCGAAGGCTGCCGTGCTGTCGCGAAGCGAAGCCGCGGCTTCGAGCGCGTCGTGGCGGAGCGCGGTTGCCGCCGGGCGCGGCTTCATCGCTTCGGGACTCTACGACAGCGTCTTCTTCCTGCTGGCACCGGTGATCGCGCTCGCGATCGTTGCCGTGGTCGCGGTGCTGCCGCCGGCGAAGGGGATTCCCGCTGTGTTCCGCGAGCCGGCCGGGCCGGCGATCTTCGTGATGCTGGTCCTTTCGCAGGCGCACGCGGTCGCGGTGTTCTTTCGAAGCCACGGCAATCGCGCGATCTTCGTGCGTCACCGCTTCGCATTCGTGGTCGTGCCGGTCCTCCTTTTTGCCGGGCTCATGACTTCGAACTGGGTGATGGCCGGTGCACTGGTGCTGGCTCCGTTCTGGGCCGTCTACCACCTCGGCATGCAGAGCTTCGGGCTCGGCCGCATGTACGACGTGCGCTGGGGCAACTCGCCGGAGACGGGCCGCACGCTGGACTACTGGCTGCAGCAGCTCTTCAACCTCGCGCCGTTCCTTGCCGGTTGGAGCCTTCTGCCGCACCTGCAGTCGCTGCGGATCTTCGAACGCGTCGGCTGGCATGCGCCGGCGGCGTGGCTCGATGCGCATCGTTCGATCGAGGGTGCGCTCGCCGGCGTGTTCCTCGTGGCCGGACCGGTCTTCCTCGCGTACTACGTTTATTCGTACCGCAGGTTCATGCAGCAGGGCTACAGGCTCTGCCCGCAGAAGGTCGTGCTGCTGGCGACGACGGGCGTCGTCTCGGTGGTTTCCTGGGGATTCCTCACGTCGTGGAAGGCGGTGTTCGTGATGAACCTTTTCCACAGCGTGCAGTATTTCGCGCTGGTCTGGTGGGCCGAGCGCAAGAACCTCGGCCGCGTGAGCCGCCTGCAGCGCGTCTCGTTCGGCACGCCGGTCCTGCTCGTCGCGTTCCTCGTGATCACGCTGTCGCTCGGAACTTTTCTCCAGGCGTACGGTCGCGACTACACGGTGATGCGCTGGACCGCGTCGCTCGCGCTCGTGATCTCGCTGATGCACTACTGGTACGATGGATTCGTGTGGTCGGTGCGGCGCCGCGAGGTCTGACGCCGGGTCCCGTGGTCGGTGAGGCGTCGCGACGTCTGACGCCCAGTCCCGTGAAGCGGCGGTCCGCGGTCCTCGACCGTTTGTTCGCAATCGATAGCCGATCGCTCGCGGCATTCCGCATCGGGATCGGCACGCTCGTGCTTGCCGACCTGTGGACGCGCTTCTCCGCAATCGAGCAGCACTACACGGACTCCGGCGTCCTGTCGCGGGAAGCCTATGCGCGCCTGTTGCAGGTCAGCGGATGGCAGTGGTCGATTCACTTCTGGACCGGAAGCGTCGCCGGGCAGTCCGCACTGTTTCTTCTGACGGCTGCGGCGGCGTGCGCGCTGATCGCGGGGTACCGGACGCGCGCGGCGTCGGTCGTGACGTGGGCGCTCGTCGTTTCGCTCCAGGTGCGCAACCCGATGGTGCTCTACGGCGCCGACCAGCTGCTGCGTCTGATGCTGTTCTGGTCGATATTCGTCCCGCTCGGTGCGGCGTGGTCGCTCGATCGTCGTCGAGCTGCCGTCGCGAACAGCGGGACGACCCGCACCCGGGAAATCGGTGTCTGTCCCCGATTTTTGTCGGCGGCGACGGCAGCGCTGCTGCTGCAGCCGTGCGTGATGTACGTGTTTGCGGGGCTGCTCAAGTCGAATCCGTCGTGGCACTCGGGCGATGCGCTCGCGTATGCGCTGTCCGCCGAGACGTACGTGACGCCGCTCGGCCGCGTGCTCGCCGGTTTTCCGGGGCTCGTATCGATGCTCGGCTCCGCCGTGCCGTGGATCGAGATCTTCGCGCCGGTGCTGCTTCTGATGCCGTGGAAGACGACGGCGGCGCGCAGGATTGCGCTTCCGCTGCTCGTCGCGTTCCACGCAGCGATGGGCTCGGCGCTGCGCACGGGACTGTTCCAGCCGGTCGTCGTCGTCGCGCTCGTTCCGTTCGTCCCGGCAGACGTCTGGGACCGCGTTGGGCTCGGCTGCGGCGATGCCGGCGACGCGGCAGGGAAACAGGCTGCGTCGCGGACGTCACGGTGGGACTCGGCGCTCGTGCAGGCCGTCGTCGCTCTGCTGTTCGTCTACGGCATCGCGTGGAACGTCGTCGGCCTTGGCGTCGAAGAGTATGCGGCGCAGCAGAACCTCGGCTGGATGCGCGAGTGGTGGAGCCAGGGCCGCACCGGCATCCCGTTGTCGTTCCGCGACTACGCGGTCGAACGAAGGATGGGCGGATTCGGCTGGATCGGTCGCGTCGCCGCGCTCTATCAGCGATGGGACATGTTCGAGCGCGTCGGACCGGAGATTCGCGGCTGGCCGGAAATCTCCGGCACGCTGACCGACGGGCAGAAGGTGAGCGTGCTCGATGATGGCGCTGCGCGCGGTGATCCGGGATCGCAATTCGCACCGCAGGAACCGCTCGCGTTCTATCCGGGCACGCGCTGGCTGGTCTACTTCACGTATCTGCGCACGTCGGGCACGCAGGCCGCAAGAGAGCTGCTGCCGGCAGTCGTCACGCGTGACTGGGAGCGGCGGCATCCGGGAAACAAGCTCGAGTCGCTGCAGGTGATGTTCGTTCAGCCATCCGCCGCTGCCGGCGACTCGACCGCAGTTGCGGGTTCGACGCCGGCGAAGATCGAGGTCTGGTACGACGGGCCGGCGAACGGGCGCGGGCCGTCGAAAGCACGCAAGCCCGTCTGAGCAAGGTGTCGCGCTGCGAGCGAACGCAGCGTGCACGGGTAAACAGCGAACGCAGCGTGCACGGGTAAACGGGTGGAACGACGAGCTGCGCGAAGGACGAGCTACGACGCGACCGGCCCGGCAGACCCGCTCGAAGCGTCCACCGGCTGCGAGATCAGCTTGCGATACTGCACCCACATCGCGGCGCGCCAGCGCAGGATCATTCCGTATGCGAGCAGGAAGAAGACCGACGCCGTCTGCATCGGATTGATGAACGTCCCGATGTAGGCGCGCGCGCTCAGCCGGATGACGACGAGGCCGAGCAGGATCCACAGGAACGCGCGGCCGCGGCTCAGCATCACGAGGTCGCCGGTACGCGTCAGCTCGGTCGTCCTGATCAGCGGATACGCGAGAAAGACCGCTCCCGAAACCAGCGCGCACAGTGCCCACGTGAAGGGGATGCGAAGCTGCGGCACCAGGAACATCGCAAGCCCGGTGCTCATGCCGAGCGGCGGGATGATGATCTTGCGCTCGGTGACCGGGCTGCGCGTTTCCTGGACACGCCATGCGAGGATGACCGCCGCGCCCACGACGGCGGCAACGGTTCCGATCAGCAGCTCGGGATGCATCAGCAATGGCTATGCGGCCGAAAGCGAGCGGCTGCAACCGAACGGGTACCGGATCGCTCTGTTCATGCGCCGACACGATGCGCTCGAGGCTCATTGCTTACTGCCCGGATCGGGCTAAGCTCGATGCCTATGCCGCGCCGGAGCCATGCGTTACGCCTCCTGGCGCTCGCCGTCGCGGCCGCAATCCTGCTGCCTCGCGACGGCTTCAGTCAGACAACCTCCGCTCTCAGCTTTCTGCGCGACGGCAAGTCCCGTTCGATCGAGCGCGCAGAGCTGGCGAAGCTTTGCGGCGTGAGAAAGATCTCGATCGAGGATCCTCACTATGGTCGCGTCAAGAATTATCTTGCGTGTCCGATGCTGGACGTCCTTCGGCAGGGATTCGCAATCACCGGCAGCGATCTCGCGGGCTTCGACGTCGTCTTTCGCGCCAGTGACGGCTACGCAAAGCCGAGCCCGGGTACGCTGCTGACCGAAGACGGAGGCTGGCTGACGTTTACCGATGCCGATCGCGGAACGCTCGAGAAACCGGCGTGGGATCCGATCGACCGCCGCCAGGTCGATCCCGCGCCATTCTACGTCGTGTGGTCCGGCGAGCCGCAGCGCGATACGCAGCGCTATCCGTGGCCTTACCAGCTGGTCGAGATCGAGCTGACGTCTCTCGAGAAAACCTACCCGCACATCGTGCCGAGCGGAGCGGCAGCCGGCTCACCGGCGAGGGCCGGCTACGACATCTTCAAGAGCGAGTGCATTGCCTGCCACTCGATCAACGGCGAAGGCGGAAAGGTCGGTCCCGACCTCAACGTTCCGCGCAGCATCGTCGAGTACCGCCCCGAAGCGCAGATCAAAGAGTACATCCGCAACCCGCTGAGCTTTCGTTACACGAGCATGCCCGCGCATGAACAGCTCAGCGCCGCGCAGCTCGACGCGCTGGTCGCGTACTTCCGCCAGATGAGCCTGAGCAAGCACGACCCCGGGAAGCCGCAGTGAGGAGCGATCGGATTCCAGGGCGCAACGCCGTCGCAGGCCGGCTCCTTTATCTCGGAGCGCGCCCGCTGGGCACGCAGCACGGCGAGTTCGTCGCGCACGTCGCACGCAATCTCGCGAGCGGCGCCGTCGCGTTCGCGATCACTCGCGGCGACTGTCGCTCGTCCGCGCCGCTGCTCGCGCGTGTTCACTCTTCGTGCGTTACCAGCGAGACCTTCGGAGGCTGCGACTGCGACTGCGTCGAGCAGCTCGATGCCGCGCTCGCGCAGATCGCTGCGGCCGGACGCGGTGTGGTCTTCTATCTGCTTCAGGAAGGGCGCGGCGCCGGCCTCGTGGCCAAGGCGCGCGACCGCATGATCGTGCAGGCCAGCGGCCACCGCATGACCACGTTCGAAGCGTACGCGCGCATGGGTCTCGACCACGACCTCCGCCGTTATGAAGAAGTCGGCGCGCTGTGCCGCCTGCTCGGCGTGCGTGCGCCGCTTACGATCCTGACCAACAACTCCGACAAGCTGTCTGCGCTCGAGGCCGAAGCCGGAGTCGAGATCGGCGGCTCGGAGGTGCTCGCGCGTCCGGCGTCGCCGTACAACCAGCATTACATCGGCTCGAAGTCGCGATCCGGCCATCAGCTCGAGGATCCGGTCGGACAGGCGCGGGCCGTGCTTCCCGAGCCCGTCACGGCGTTCGAGCCGCATCCGCTGCCGCAGGATCCGCGCTTCATCCTGGTCGCGTCGTACTTTCTGCCCGTACGGCCGGTCGATCGTGACCATGCCGTCGAGCCCGTGTGGTTCCGCCTTCACGTGTACTTCGACCAGGCCATCGGCGCGGAGCGCGTGGTGCTCACGTACGGAGACGCCGATTCGACCAGTCCGCTGGTCCGCATCCAGCGCGAGTCGCTGCTCGAACGATTTCCTCTCGCGAACGGCGGCACGAGCAAGCGGCTCTGGCATGCGTCGGTGCGCCAGATGGTTCGCCACGGCGCGGGCGTTGCGACGTTCGTGTCGCCCGACGGCTTCGACGCCGACCTCAGGGAAATGCCCGGCGACGCCGCGCCTTGTGCACGGCTTCTTTCTCATCACGTGCGCGGCGGGCAGATCTGTCCGATCGTGTTCGACGGCGAGCCGGATCCGGCCGACATCGCTGCGCTCGTGCAATCGGGCATCAACCGGGGCGAACCGTTCGTGGCGCGGCAGGCGAACGGCAGCGCGGATCATGAGCCTTATTCGGCCCGCGCACGCCTGACCTGACCTCCGATGAACAATCGGGGACAGACACCGATTTCCGGGCAGAAGCCGCCGGCTGACTCATCGCGCGGAGACTGGACCGCGGGATTCAAACTTCTCCAGGCCCGCAACGCAGCCATCCCGGAGCTTCTGCGCATCGCGCTCACGTCGCCGGTCGATGAAGAAAAGATTGTGCGCTCGATCGCTCGCGGAGGCGTCGTCACGACCGGCGCCGGAAGCTCGGGCGCGCATGCCCGCTTTCTGGCGAGCGTGCTCCGCGAGCTCGGCGTTGCGGCGCGCTTCGCACCGCTCAGCGCATTTCTGGAGGCGCCTTCGCGTGCGGCGGCGGATCAGACTCTGGTCGTGTTCTCGCAAGGTCTTTCGCCGAACGCGCGGCTCGCGCTCGAACACGCGCAGCGCTGGCATGCCGTGTGGCTGGCGACAGCTTCGGGAAGCGACGTCGACGGCGCCGAGGCTCCACCGGGCGGCGACGGCGATGCGCGTCGCCGCGCACTCGACGATGCCATCGCTGCCGGCGTACATCTGCTGACGTATCCTGGCGCCAATGAATACGGCACGCTGCTTCGCATCGTCGGGCCGATGCTCGGATACGCCGTGGCGCTGCACTTCGCCGCGGCTGCTGCAGGACGATCCGGTTCGAGCCTGCCGTGGCGCGCGGTTGCGGCAGACGAGATCTGCCGCGCCGTGGCTGCAGCGAGCGACAAGCTCCATGAGCACGCCGGTGATCTTGCCGCCTGCGAGCTCGAGGGTACCCTCATCCTGCTTGCCAGCGGCACGCACGGTGAGCGGCTCGAGAATCTTCGCCTCAAGTTCCTCGAAGGAACCCTGCGTCCCGCGCCACCGGTATGGGACGTGCTCGATGTGGCTCACGGACCGTACCAGCAGATGTTCGCCGGCCGCGCCACGCTGATCGCCCTCGCGCGCGCGGATGCCGGCAGCGAGAACGAGCTGCTCGCGCGCGTGTCGACGATGCTCGACCCGGATCGTCACCGCTTGATCCGCCTTCGCGCGGAGCTCCCGGGTCCGCTCGCGATCTTCGAGCACGAAGCGCTGATGAACGAGCTCCTTCTGCGCTACATCTGCGAACGGAGGATCGATCCGTGCGACTGGCCGGGCAGGGCAGCGGACGATCCGCTGTACGGCATCTCGGCGGATCGCATCGCGCCCGATGCATCGACGGAGCCGGCCTCAACGGCGAACGGCGCTGCGACCGGACGGACGGCCCGCCGCAACAGTCGACTGGAAGAGCTCACGTGGCCCGAGCTCGACAGCTTCCTCGCGGCCGGCGGTCGTACGGCGATCCTGCCGCTCGGATCGATCGAGCAGCACGGTCCGCATCTTCCGTTCGCGACCGATGCGTGGATCGCGGGCGAGCTCGCCCATCGCCTCGCATCGCGTCTGCCCGAGACGATCGAGCTTCCGGTGCTCGCTCTCGGCTGTGCGTCCGAGCATCTCGGCTTCCCGGGCACGCTCAGTCTTGGCGACGACACGCTTGCGAGCGTGCTTTGCGATCTGGCGGCATGCGTGGCGCGCCACGGGTTCGCGCGGTTGTTCGTATTCTCGGCGCACGGCGGCAACCGCGACGCGCTCGCGAACGCGCTTCCACGAATGCGCGCCGCTGCGGGCGGTCTGGAAATCCTCGCGGCGGCGGGGCTCGGCGCGTCGATGGAGCTGTTCCACGCCGAGAGCGCCCGCCACGCCGTCGGACCGGATGCGTCCGGGCATCACGCCGGCGAATTCGAGACGTCGATCGTCATGGCGATCGCGCCGCAGGCCGTGCGGGCTTCTCGAATCGCGCCCGGGCTTGCTGCCGGAGCCCGAGACCTCGACGGTGTCTTTTATCCGGACCTTCGCGCCAATTCGCCAAGCGGAACCGTCGGAGATCCGAGCGGCGCGTCGGGCTCGCGCGCCGAGGCGTATCTGGAAGCGTGGGTCGAAAGCCTTCTCGAGATCTATCGCCGCGACGTCAGCTGGAAGTAGACGAACGGCAGATACAGCGAGTAGTAGAGCTGGTTGGGAATCACCCGCAGCGCCCAGCCGGCGTCGAGCGCGAAGACCATGATGAGCACGTCCGCCGTCGCCCACAGCGCGTAGTAGACCGCGGCATAGCCCGCCACTGCCTGGATTCGCCGCCGCAGCACGCGGTCGCGGCGATGGAAGCGGCGCGGAATGCCTTTCCCACAAAGCCACATCGCGACGCCGAGAAACGATAGCTCGTACACGAGCCATATCGTCTCGCCCGGAAGATCCGCTCTTGCATGGTGCAGCGCCGTATCGACCGCGTACGCGAAGACCGGCACCACGAATGTCCACGCTGCCGACTCGGCGAGCGCACGCCCCGGCGTCCGTTCGGGCCGCGCGAGGTGCGCCATGAAAAAGATCAGCAGGTAAACGCGGAAGTCGCCGAGCAGCACGAAGGTCAGCAGAATCGCGGTGCCGAGCGGCGAGTCGCCGGCGCCGAGCCACTGCGTCAGCGGGCCCGTGGCGATCGGATCGAGAATCGTCTCCAGCGCGAAGGCTACGCTGTACGCGTAGAGGAAACGCCGCCACGCCTTGTCGCTTCGCGCGGACGCGCGCGCGCGACGCGACAGCAGCAGCCACGCGAGGAACACGAGCGGAACGACGCACAGCGCGTAGACGGACTGCAGATCGGATTTGTAGAAATCGTGGAAGGGGCTTGCCGACATTCAGCCTTCCGCGGCCCGATCGTCCGGCAAACGGCGTGGTGACGTCCTCACGCCGCCGCAACGTGCATCGCGCCCGGCATCGTCGACCGGAACATGACCGACGGCATGCTCGATCCGTTCGAAGATGCCAAGGCGATCGAGCACCGGGTCGAGCAGGCCGGCAGTAATGCTGAACGCCTGGCGGTGCGTCGAATGGTGCCGGTCATGATGCGCCGGCGACAGAATCAGCCTTGTCCGCTGCAGGCAGCGCACCGCTGCGGCGGGCCGTTCCTGATGCGCCCACTTGTGGATCTGGTTGGTCGCGAAGGTCGCGAGCGCGAAGGCGAACGCGAGGCTCTGACCGACGAGCGCCGGAACTTCTTCGCCGTCGGCCGGCTCGCCGAAAACGAGGACGGCGGCCACGAACGGCACGAGCGCGAGGCAGTTGTTTCCGTTGACCTCGAAGAAGCCGTGGCGCGTGATCGCACGCGGATCGACGTGGTGCTCGCGAAACGGATGGATGAACGCGCGGCCGATCAGCGGCGTATCGTCGCGAAAAAATGTGTCGCAGAACCAGTGGACGATGCCGGAGACGACGTCGGCTGCGAGATATCCGAGAAGGGCTCCCGCGCACATCAGGAGCAGCTGCGGCGTCTCCCACGGCACGGACCAGAGCCGCGTCGCGAGCGCGCCTGCAACGGCCACGAATGCGGCGACCGAAGCTACCTCGAGCAGGCGGATCGGCAGTGGTCGATCGGAAGCCATTGCGCGCTGTCAAAGTATGGAAAGCCGTGCGGGATCGCGAGCGCTGCGCCGACGCTCCGTGCGAAGATCAAAATTCCGGACAGCACTTGAATCGCGCGCGGCACGCCCGCAGACTCGACGCATGTCGGGCAGGGGCCTTACCAAGATCGCCATCGGCTTTGTCGTGCGCCGCTGCACGCTCGCACTCGGGCATTCACCGAGCGCACACGAGTTCAGCCAGTGGGCGAACACGGCCGGCGAGTTCGGCGGCGCACTGTTTGGCCGGCCCGTGACGGTCCAGGAAGCCGAAGTGATCCTTCGTCATCAGGCGCGCCCGGTGACTTCGCGCACGGCGCGGCCTTACGAGTCCGCAACCGACGGCGAGCTTCCCGCGGAGCTGCGTGCTTCCGACGACGTCCGCGACAAGGTCGTCGATTTTGCGGCGATTCGCGCCCGCCGGGCGCGCTAGCTCCTGCCAGCGACACGCAGGCGCCCTTCGGGCGCGCTGGCTCACGCCGCGTGCAGTCGCACCGGCAGGTGCGAGTAGCCGCGGACGAAGTTCGACCTCACCCGCACGGGCTCGCCGGTCACTTCGACGCGCGAGAAGCGCTTCATGATTTCCTCCCACAGCACCCGCAGCTGAAGGCGGCCGAGATGCGCGCCGAGACAGAAATGGATGCCGGTGCCGAACGAGAGCTGCTCGCGGGCATTCGCACGGTCGATCTGGAAACTGTTGCCGTCGGGGAACACCGCTTCGTCGCGGTTGGCCGACAGGTACCACAGCACGACCTTCTCTCCCTGCCGGAATCTGGCGCCGCCATACTCCACGTCGCGCGTTACGGTTCGTCGCATGTACGCGAGCGGCGTCTGCCAGCGGATGATCTCGTCGACCATGTTCGGGATCAGATCGAGGTTTGTGCGCAGCTTGTCGTACTCCGCGGGGTATTCGTTGAGCGCGAGCACTCCGCCGGTCATCGAGTTGCGTGTCGTGTCGTTGCCGCCGACGATCAGAAGCACGATGTTGCCGAGGAGCTCGTACGGACGCGTATTCATGTCGGCCGTTGCCGGCGCATGCGCGAGCATCGAGAGCAGGTCGAAGTCCGGTGCGGCGGCGGCCCGGTCGTCCCAGATCGCGAGGAATGTGTTCAGGCACTCGGTAAGCTCGGCCTCGCGCTGCTCCCACGAATCGATGATGCCGTCGCCCGGAACCGCGGTCGTCACATCCGACCAGCGTGTCAGCTTGCGGCGGTCTTCGAACGGGAACCGAAACAGCGTGGCCAGCATCTGCGTCGTCAGCTCGATGGAAACCCGGTCGACCCAGTCGAACTCCCTGCCGATTGGAAGCGAATCGAGCACTGCACCCGCACGCTGGCGGATGAGGTCCTCCATCTGCCGGACCTGGTTCGGCGAAACGCTCGGTCGCACGGCCTTGCGCTGCACCGTGTGTCGCGGCGGATCCATGTTGATGAAACTGCTGAGGTCCATCATCTCGTCGCTGCGACCCTCGATGCCGTCGAACAGCACGATATTCGGCTCGGACGAGAAATGTTCCCAGTCGAGCTCGATTGCCTTGATGTCATCGAATCGCGTGATCGACCAGTACGGTCCGAACTCGCTGTCCGGGCAGTAGTGAATGGGCGCCTCGCGTCGCAGGCGCTCGAAGTACGGCAGCACCGTATCGGTAAGGAAGAGGTCGCGGTCGGCCGGGTTCAGCGTAGCGAGCGGTTTCTCCTCGACCTGTTGCCTGGCCTGGTTCACTGCGCTGGCATGGCTCTCGAAAATTTCAGCAAGTCCCATCGGTGGCTCCTCGATGACGCACGGCGACGACAAGTGTGCGGGGCATTGGTCCTGTACGGTCAACTGTCCGCGTAGCCTAAAGGACGGCTCGGGTCCAGTGTGAAACAGTCGGGGTGCCGGTCGCGGCGCCGCTCGAGCGCTCGCTACGGCGCACAGCGGCGAGACGCCGCGTCGCGCAATTCGATCCAGCGGCGGATCGCAACCGGCGGCGTCGTGAACACGCAGCGGTCGAGGCCGGGGTGCGCCAGCATTCGGGCGAGATTGCGCCGGAACCACGCCTGCCGCCGGCGTGAGCAGAAGTCGCCGGTGCGCAGCACGATGACGAGCGGTTCCTCGCTCCGGCGCGCGAGCTCGTGCTCGAGGTGCGGCGCGACCAGCGCCGGCCACGATCCGAGGTTCGGATTGACGCTCGCCCTGGCGATTAGTGGCCTGTACCACACCGGCTGCCATCGAGGAGCGGACGTCGTGAGCGGCACGATCCATGGACCGGCCGCGCCATCGCGCTGAAATGGAACCCGCGGTGCGTTGCGCGTGTCCGGCAACATCCCGCTCGCGAGGCGGTCGCGCAGCGGAGGCTCCGCCGGCCGTCCCGGCTCCAGACTGAGATCGTAGCGGATTCCCCGCGCCGCGAGCGCACGCATCGCCGTATCGTTGAGCCAGCGATCGCCGAAGCGGGATGCTTCGGGCCGACGATCGAAGACCGACGCGAAGGTCGCGACCGCCGTGTCGAGGCAGTGCTCCATCCATGCGTCGCTGAAGTCGTTGAACCAGTCGCGCGCGTGCGGATGCCATCGCCACAGATGCGGATGAATCCCGGCGTAGTCGCCGTGCGACGCGATCGTGCCGAGCAGATCGGGCGCGACCGCGAGCGCGTGATCGGCGCGACCCCACGTCTGTTCGATCTGCGGATCGAATCGGAAGAACCAGTTGATGACGACCGGCGTCGCGGTCCGCTTCTCGAGCTCTCGCCGCGCTGCCTCGATGAGCGGTAACGCCTCGCGCGTGCCTTCCCACCCACCACGTACGCCGCACACCGGCTTTCGCGCGTCCGGTTCGACGTCGATCAGCCAGAGAACGCAGCGAGGATATGGAAGCGCGGGCAAGCTGGCCTTGCTTACGTTCCGCACGGCGCCGACTCCACAGGTCTACGAAGACGTTACGCGGCTTTGTTACGGATCGGGCTGATATTCGTAGTGCCAGGGTTCGTTCGGGTTCTCGAGAGGACCGGTAAACCTGCTGCTGGCCGCATGGACCGCCTGTGACAGCTTTTCTGACCAGCCCTGATCTTGCCAGACTGCGGCGACGGTCGAAGATCTGGTATCGGCGATGGTGCGTCCGGCCTTGTCGAGGATCTGAAAGTCGTATGCGCGCCCTCGTCCGTGCAGCGACAGGCCCGGCGCCATCACGGTGGTCCGGCGCGACGGCCGCCAGCCGTTCAGGAAATCGCGGAAGCGCCTGACGGAAGCCTCGTCCGGCTCTGCTGCGTACGATCTGTCGGCCAGCGTTGCCAGTGCGTGCGCCCGCAGCTCGGCGGCTGCGCTCCCCACGGAGCTCTCCGTCTGCCAGAGCAACAGCTGTTCTTCGATGCTGCGAGAGCGTGTATTCGCGCGCAGAAGATATCCCGGATTGTCGGTCGAGAAGCGGGTGGTAATTTTTTCGATTTCGGCCAGCGCCTGCGTGTACTCCGTCGATCGTTCGTAGGCTTTGATCTCTTCGTTCGTCCAGCTCCAGCGCTCGGCGATCGGGCTTCGCGCACGCAGATAGTAGGTCATCGCGAGGTAGCGCCGGTCCTTGTCGGTGATCTTCGACAACGCATCGAGCTGATCGACGCCGAGGAACGCCGACGCGGCGAGCATGTAGGCGTCGAGCTGCTGCGCGCGGTCGGTGTCAGCGGCGGATTGCGGTGGAGTGCTGGCGGATGGCGCTGGAGTGCTGGCGGCGCGGGCAGCGGCAGCAGGAGGCTCGGCTGCGTAGCTCGGGACTGTCAGGGCGAAAAGAACGCAGCCTGCCGCGGCGATGCGGGAAATGCGGGATCCGGCATTTCGCCCTCGGCCACGGAATTCTTCGGATTCATCGATAGAGCGAGACTCCCTCGATCTGCGTCGTCGTGCGCCAGTCGACGCCGAACATGTCGAGCAGGGTCGGCGTGATCGACGTGACGTAGACGTTCGGCACGGCGTCTTCGGCCGGCATCGGCTCGTCGAGGCATTGCTGGGGCGACTCGCAGGACGCGCAGTAGTCGTCGGCGGTGCGTACTGGAACCTGGTCGGTGTGCAGCGTGACGTTGTGCGCGCCCAGCCACGTATTGAAGACGACGCGGCCGGCGCCGCGGGCATGCTGTACGCGATGGAAGCCATGATCGGTCGTCACCAGGATCGCTGCGTCACCCCAGCCGTAATGCCGGAGCATCTCCATCAGCATGTAGAGCTTGCGATCGGTTTCGGTGATGACTCGGCGATACGCGCGCGAGTCGGCGCCGCTTCGATGCCCGGTCCAGTCGGTCGTTTTGAAATGGAGGAACATGAAGAAGTAGGTCTCGCCGAGGCCCATCTCCAGTTCGTCCTGCTTCCATTTTTCGAAGCTTCTCTCGGCGTGACGAAGCGGCCCGGGGTTCATTCCGTCGCCGTTGCCGTGTCCGGTCGCGACCTGCAGCGCACCGCTGCGCCGCGCCCAGTTGTCGATTGCCCGGCCGACGTATTTCCTGTCGCTCGACTGATGCGTGCGCAGGATGGTTCCGTCGCGCTCTCCGAATTCGTTCGGCGGATCGAAGGCGTCCATGAGAATCTCGTAGATCGTGATCCCCGGAGCGATCGGCCCTTTGGTCTCGTTGCCGACGAGCCCGTGCGTCTCGGTATTGAGGCCGGTCAGCATCGACGTATGCTGCGGCTTTGTCATCGTCGTGCCGTCGTTGGTGGTGTGACTCGCGATCATCTGGAACGGCGCGTATGCGGGCGACCCTTCGGGCGCATCGAACGGCACTGCGCCGCCGAGAGCCGGCAGGCACGTGTAGACGGCATTGCCTTGCGCATCACTGCGTCCGGTCGCGACCGGGAACACGTCGCCGCCGTCCCAGCACGGCTGCAAAGGATCGCTGCGCTCGAGCAGGTCGAAAAGCACGTCGCGACGTACGCCGTCCCAGCTGACGAGCACTGCACGATGATAGTCGCCCCACGGCGACATCTGCGCGAATGCTGCGACAGGAATCAGCAACGCCGCCAGTATGAAAAAAGGGGACAGGTACATTTAAAAAACCGCTGCAAATTCAGCTGAGCCAACTATGAGAAGTGGCTGACGATGTTGTCAATGCGGTAAGCCGGGCCAAACCCCGCGGGCGAGTCGGAAAGCTCATTCGCTCGCCGGCTCCGACGCCGCGCGCGCACGCCGAGGCATTCCGTGATCAGTACGGCGCGTTTTTCAGCGTAGCCGACGCAGCGGCGGAGATGCGTCATCGCGGCGTTCGCCGGGGCGTCGGCATCATCTGCGGGCCAGCGCGGTTTTTTTTGCATCGGCTGTCGGATTGAACCACTGCGGTTCGTCCTCGGATCAAAACCTCGCAGGAGCGTCGCCATGTCGTCACACACCATTCGTCTTCACCGCGTTCTCCGTACTACGCCCGAGAAGCTCTACCGCGCGTTCCTCGATGCCGACGCGCTGTGCAAGTGGCTCCCGCCGAACGGCTTCACGGCCAGGATGCATGAGCAGGACCCGAAAGTCGGCGGCACGTTCCGCATGTCGTTCACGAACTTCACGACCGGACACAGCCATTCGTTCGGCGGGACATATCTGGAGCTCGATCCGGGCGGACGCATTCGCTACACGGATCGCTTCGACGACCCGAATCTTCCCGGCGAGATGACGGTCACCGCGACGCTGAAACAGGTGTCGTGCGGTACCGAGCTCAGCGTCACGCAGGAAGGAGTTCCGGCCGTGATTCCGGAAGAGGCCTGCTATCTCGGCTGGCAGGATTCGCTCGACCAGCTCCAGAGGCTCGTCGAGCCGGAGATTCCCGATTGAGCGCAACATCCGCCTCCCAATCGATCGACGGCAAGATCAACGAGCTCGGCGACTGGCGCGGAAAGACGCTCGCCGACGTGCGCCGGATCATCCACGACGCTGACCCGCAGATCGTGGAAGAATGGAAGTGGAGGGGAACTCCGGTCTGGTCTCACGACGGCATCGTCTGCACGGGAGAGACGTACAAGAGCGTCGTCAAGATGACGTTCGCAAACGGAGCGGCGCTCGAGGACCCTTGCGGTCTTTTCAACTCGAGCCTCGACGGCAACGTGCGGCGCGCGATCGACATTCACGAAGGCGACGCGATCGATGAGACCGCGTTGAAGGACCTGATCCGTGCGGCCGTGGCTCTCAATCGCGAGCGCAAGAGCCGGCCGAAGGCCCGGCGGGCGGGCAAGCCGGCAGCGGAATAGGTCTTCCCTGTATCCTTTGATTGCTGGCGGAGAGCCCTGTCGGCAGCGACGAGGCGAAGTGGACGACGCCGAAGTGCGGCTTGGTTCCCCCACCTGCGCGCCGCCCAGGCTGGTCACGGAAATTCCGGATCGCCACGGCCTCCCGCTTGGCGACGCTCAACCTGCCGTAATTACGGGTAAAAGTGCCTCCCGCACTCATGGGTTACAAGAATGTCAGTAAAAGTCCTATACTATTGAAAACGGTGTAAGTAGCTTCGCGCCGCAGCTGCCGGGTCGCAACCAGCCGACCGACCCTGGACGGGTCCGACCCGGAAACACGGCTGCTGGGGAGCGAACGCCATGTCCACCATCGACCATCAGGACCACTCGCAGTGGAACATCTACGGCGCCGGATTGGCCATACTCGCACTCGCCGCGTTTCTGACGGCTGCTGCAGCCGGAGTCTCGCTCGCCGCGAGCTCCGACGGCTACAGCGACGATGTGAGAACTACGCATATCCTCGCGTAACAGAGGATCGGGTCTGCTCGCACCTTTGCCCGCAGAACGCTTCTTCTCACGCCGCGCGCGCGGGCAGCATGCGTTCGGTATTGATCCGGAGCTGCCGGGACGGCCGTTCGCCTGGCGGGCACAACGAAAGCCGGCGAGCACGTTCGAAGCCGCCGGAGAGATGCTGGCGTTGACGCTGAGCGGACCGGCAGTCGCGCCGCCGAACGCAAACGAGAAACTGCCGCCGCAAAGCTTTGAGTCATTGTGATCGTTGGCCGGATCATCGCCGCCTCCGGTCCGCGCGCTTGTGCGGCTTCTGCAACTGCACCGCGTCGCAGAACTCCCTGAGCTCGTCCTGAAGCGGGCCCGGCCCGGCGAAACCCATGTCTGCGGCCGCGGCATCGATGTCTCCGAACTGATCCGACAACGCGGAGATGGTCTTGCCGTGACAGCTCGCTGTTCCCGGCGTTCCTGCGCCGGGAACAGTCTGGCCTGCCAGCGAGACGGTCATGTTGAACGTGTGAACCGGCGCTCCGCCGACGATGTCGGTTCCGATTCGCAGCCAGTCCGGTCGCAGAGCGGAGTTGCGGATCCACGCCTGCAGGTCGCCGAGGAACGTCGTGCCGGGCGATACGATCGGCTTCGGCGCCGACAGGAACAGGAAGTCGCCGCCGGTCACCTGAACTTCCGGGCGGAAGAAATAGTGTTCCGCCGGCAGCACGATCGGCGGCGTGAAGCGCATCGTGATTTGAACCGCTTTGCCGCTTGTCGGGCCGTCGCCGTTGGTCTGGTTCGCCGGTGCCGGATGAATCCCGTCCACGACGCTGTTCGCAGCGGCGAAGCTCGCCTCGAGCAGATCGACGTCAAACGCGAGCGTTCCCTCGGCCCCGTCGCGTGTCGCGCTGTCGATCTCGACATCCGACGGAGAGTTCACGCGCGACGGAACGGCGGTCGACGCAGGGACCGCCGAATCCCTCGGGAACACGTGATAGATCTCGATCTCGACGTCGCCGATATCTGCGACCGACGCTCCGTCGGGAATCAATCCGACGATCGTCGCCTCGGAGATCACCGTGGTTTCGCCCAGAAGAAAATCGTCGGCAGTTTCGGTTTCGAGTGTGCGGCTCGCGGCCGGCTGCGACAGCGCTGCGAGCAGGCCGTCGGCGTCGTTGGTGCTGAAGAAGAATGGATCTGCCCATGCCGGCGTCGCCGCCCCGGCGGGAACAAACGCAAGCAATGCGATGGCGCAGAATCTCCGGATTGTCGTGTGTGATCGATTCATGACGGTCTCCTCTTGGGTGATTGTTGTTGGGGAAGGCGGAAACGATTCCCGGTTCGAGTTCCGGCAGCGCTGCCTATCGACAACTACGAGTGGACGAACGGGAGGTTTCGCCTGGATCAAAGTCTTGCGCGCATTCACCGCCGCGTTTCATCATGAAGCCGCAGCGCGCAGCGTGGATGACGACGTGGCTGACGAAGGCGATCAGCGGTGCGAATGACAACGACGTCGTGCTCGTGACCGTTGCCGGTGCGCTGCTGCCTCGGCGTGGACGACAGCGCGAGAATGGAAAGATCGCGGTGACGACGACGTCGCCGCCATCACCGCGAAGGCAGGATCACGAAAGGGAAGGATTCGTCAGCGGCTTCGGACCGAGAGCAGTGCCTGTCCGAGCAGCGCACCGAGGCCGCCGAGAATGCCGAGCGGCAGCACGTGTCCGAGCAGCAGATGCGGCACCGAAGCGACCGGACACCACAGATCGAGCGGCACCCACGCGCACGCACCGCACGCCACGCCAATGACCGCGCCGTTGAGCGCGGGATGCGCCGGCGCGCTGCGGCGCACGGCAAGAAATGCGAGCAAGGGTCCGGCCGCGACCAGCATCGTCAGCGAAAGGCATCTCAGTCCCGGCCGCGCGGGCCACTGTGCCATCGGATCGCCGAATCCGAGGCTGCAGACGACCTTCCACGCGAACAGCGCGAGCGGAGTCAGTGCAATTGCGCCGACGAGCCAGGTGCGAGGCCGTCCGAGCATCGACCGCCCTCTGGAAAGTGCGAGCCATGTGGCGGTCAGCGCAATCGCGAGTGCGCCGCCGGCTGTCATCCCTACGAGCCAGACCGATCGCTCCACATCGTGCTGCGGTGCAATCTCGCCACCGAGCCTCACGAGTTGTCCCTGCGACGTGAACATCGCGAACACGACGAATGCGGCCAAACCGCTCGCGACCGCCAGCAGCCCGACAAGAATGTTGCGACGACGGACCGCCGCGCGCGTCGGCGAAGCCTCGGCCGCTACCGATTCCAGAACCCACGCTTTGAGATCCGCGCTCACAACGGGCCGCCTTCTTCGCGAAGCACCGCGCGCAGCGCCCGGTATGCGCGATGCGTTCTCAGCTTCACGGCGGGTATCGTCGTGCCGAGCAGCTCTGCTGCCCGTTTGAGACTCATCCCTTCCTCCTTGACGAGGCGGTACGCGGTGCGATGGCTCTCGGGCATGGCGTCGAGGCGCTGCTGTACGCGGTGCTCGACGCGATGTGCATCGAGCAGGTCGGCCGTAGACGCGGCGTCGGTCTGTCCGCCCGCAATCCGGTCGTCCTCGACGGAAGTGTCCACCAGGAAGCCGAGCTCGACGTTTCGACGCCGGGCGCTGTCGATCATCAGCCGCTTCGCGACGGCAAGCGCCCACGGCATGACCGGGGCACCGGGAATGAACGTGCCTCGCGCGCGATGAATCTGCAGAAATGTCTGTTGCATGAGGTCCTCGGCCGCGACGTCGTCACGCGTCGCCTTGCGCAAATATCCGATCAGGCGCGGTGCAATTGCGTCGTAGAGCTCCGCAAATGCAGCGTTGTCGCCGTTGGAGTAGCGCTCCATTGCTGCGTCGGCGCCTGCTGCGCGCGGGTTCGCCGCGGACTGCAATCGAGCCTCCTCCATGTCGGTAGTACGAACCGGGATCACACAGGTTTCTCCGTCACCCGATAAAATCGTGCAGGGCGCAACGTGAGAGGACTGGTTGAATCCGCGAAGCCGTCGTCGCGAGGAACACAGATCACGGAATTTCTTCAGGGTCGCGCCAGTCGCACACCGGCGACGTCGTCGTCTCGCGAACATTGAGCGGGAAAACGTGGAGAGCAAGCACGTCGGGGCGCGCAATGGTGGTCTGCGTGCGGGGAATAATCGTCCGCGCAGCCCCGACACGCGTCGAGCTCGCTGCGTTCGTGGCGATCAGAGATGCCAGCAGATCTCGTGATTACGGCGAGTTGCCGGAGAAGGTGTGACGAGTCGCATCGAGGGAGGCCGGATGGACGCGCTCCACGCTCAGGCCAGGGCTCCGGCTCAGTCGCGACGTCCCGGCCCGCTGGCCGACCGGAAGCGCGCGTCGAAAGTCTCCCTGGTGATCTCGTAGACGACATTGCTGAGCGTGACGCCGTTCAGCGTGCGAGGGGTGAGCCCTCCGCGCTGCACTCCGCCGATCTTCTGCATCGCCTGCTGTGAACGGTAGTTCGTCTCGCCGACCCAGAACACGACCGTATCGACGAACCGGAACGCGTGCTCGAGCATCAGTCCTTTCACTTCGCGGTTGTAGCTGCCGCCCCAGTACGCGATCGCAAGGAACGTCCAGCCGATCTCGATCTCGCGCGCTGCCGCGTCGAAGCCGTAGTAGCGGCTGGAGCCGATGATTGCGCCGGTGCCGTGGTCGACGAACGTGAACGCCGAGCCGCTTGCGAGCGCGCCGTCGAAGAACTCTCGAAAAACCGGCTCGGTGTAACGATCGCGGATCGGATGAAGCTCCCAGACTTTGGGATTGGACGCCGCACGGAACATGCCGTCCCAGTCGTCCGCACGGATCGGGCGAATCGTGATGCGCGGGCCGATCAGGGTCGGCTGGAGATCGATCGAGGTGTGCACGGCTGGGTTTTTAGCGAGTCAGGACCCGGATGGCCATCCGGGCATCTCAGGGAAAAGCGGCCGAGCGATACCGGACGTTGATCTGGAAGGCTGCTGGCCGTCGTCACTGTCCGCTTGCGAGCTTGCCGGGCTCATCGCCGGGCATCAGTGCAGCAGTCAGGATCTCGACGATTCGTTCCACGGAATCCTCCGCGCGAATGTCGAGCGGCGCACCGAAACGGACGACGAGGTCGACGTTGCGCTCCAGCAAGCGGAATCCTTTCCGGTCGAACGCCCGGTCGAAGCCGTCGACAAAGACCGGGACGACGACCGGATTGCAGTCTCGAATGATGCGAGCCGTGCCCTTTCGCACGGGCGCACCGCGCGTAGTCGTTCCCTGCGGAAACGTGATGAGCCAGCCGCGATCGAGTGCTTCGCGGACCTTCCGGATGTCGTCGACGTCCAATGGACGCTGAACGTCGCGATCGCCGTCTCGCCACGTGCGGCGGATGAGGACCGCTCCCGCGAAGTTGAATACCCGCGGCCAGAAGCCGCGCTCGTTAAGCGTCTCGAACGCCGCGACGAACCGCACGTTGAGGTTGTGGCGGAACCCGTCGATCGGCGAACATCTGGCGCTTGCGATCGCGCTGTGGATGCCGAGCACGTCCATGTAGTACGTCAGATGATTGGAGACGAAGAGGACGCCTTTCGCCGGCAGACCGACGAGGTTCTCGCGGCCCTCGGACCGCAGGCGATTGATGACGCCGAAGAGCAGCCACGCGTAAACGCCGAGAAGCACGAACACCAGTCGTTTCATCTTGGAATCCGGAACTGGCGCGAGGTTGCGGGAATCACGGTTTCAGCGTCTTCGGGGCAGGGGCCGGATGTGCTGTCGACGGCAGCGGGGATCTTATGTTCGCGCCGCATCCCACGCCATTCGCTCGCGACGATCTCGCGGCTCGCTCGATGGGTGCCCGCACGTGCCGTGAAATATCCGAGGCGGCGTCGAGTGCGAATCGCTCACGTGCACCAGCCGAGGAGATGCGGCAGACTCCGCATGAGCTGCGCAGCGCCTGACGTCAGGGGCCTCGGCGTGGTCAGCGCATCCCGAGGTCTCAGTCGCCGCGGCAGACGTTCCAACGTGTAGACGAGAATCGAATGACCCTGCTGCTGTCCATCTTCGCGTCCGACATCCTGCCGATCTTTGCGATCGCGGGGGTAGGATTCGTGCTTGCCCGTACGCTCGCGGCCAACGTCCGGACGCTATCGCACGTGGTCTTTTACGCACTGGTCCCATGCCTCGTCTTCAACCTGCTCGTCACGTCGGGGATGACGTCCGCAGAGTTCGGCCGGATGGCGCTGCTCAACGTGCTCGTCGTCGCATCGATGGCCGTGATTGCACGGGTGATCGCCGTGCCGCTCGGCCTGAGCCGGCCGGAGATGAGCGCGTTCATGCTCGTGGTGATGATCTCCAACGCCGGAAACTACGGGCTGCCGGTCGTGCTTTTCGCGTTCGGCCCGGACGCGCTCGCTCATGCCAGCGCATTTTTCGTGACCGGATCGCTGCTGACCTACACCGTCGGCGTATTCGTCGCGGCAAGCGGGCGCCGCAGCATGCAGCAGGCACTTGGCGGAGTTCTGCGAGTGCCGGCCATCTACGCCGTGGCTGCGGCAGCGCTCGTTCTCGCGACCGGGACCCGATTGCCGCTCGCGATCACGCGCCCGATCTCGATGCTCGGCGACGCGGCGATTCCGATGATGATTCTCGTGCTCGGCATGCAGCTCGAGCGCGCAACGCTGCCGGAGCGACCTGCCGTCGTCGCAGCAGCGGTGCTCGTCTCGCTCGTGATCGCGCCGCTCGTCGCGCTGAGCCTGACGGCTGCTCTCGGGGTGACCGGGCCTGCTCGCCAGGCTGCCGTGTGCCTCGCGTCGACGCCGGTTGCCGTGATCACGACGATTCTGTCGCTCGAGTTCGACGTCGCCCCTGCGTTCGTGACCAGCGCGGTGCTGGTGTCGACGCTCCTCAGTCCGTTTACGCTCACGCCGCTGATCGCTTATCTGCAGTCTGGTTGAATGGGGACGAACCTCAGTACGCGTCGGCCGTCACCTCGACCTTGTCGAAGCGGCTGGCCTTGAAGTCTTCCGGCGTGATCCAGAACTGGAAGACGCCCTCGCCGAAGTTGTGCCCAAGCCCCTGATTCGACGAGAGCTCGAGCAGCAGAAGGTGCGTCTGCGCGCGCTCCCACTGATTCCCCTGTACGTCGACCGGCGGCGCCAGCATTCGATCCGGGATATTTGCGTGAATGCCGGAATCGGTCTGGACGGCAAGCGCGTGGCGACCGCGGATACGATCGGCGATCTCGGACGGAACGCGCGCCGCCGCCCGCGCGGAGTGCGACAGCGAAGATTCGATCGATTGCGTCAGCGCGTCGACGAGCATGTAGCGCGTAAGCGACGGATGGCGGGCGATGAGCTCCCAGAACGCATCGCGGTCGGCGGCGGGAACTTCGTCGAATGCCGGCTGGGCGGCTGCGCGGTCGAACCATGACTGTGCTTCCGCGGAGATTTCCGTGAGGAGGGTAGCCTTCGCGCCACTGTCCATGTCGCGGAACGTGCCCATGTCGGGATACCGGCGCTGGCGATCGGCCTGCCGCACGAGCTCGGCGCTGCAGATCTGCAGCGCGCGCCAGTCGTGCGGAAAGGCTGCGAACGGACGCCGCACCGAAGTTCCGTCGATGACGTCCCTGACAGTCAGATAGTCGTAGCGGACCGGGTCGCCCTGCGCTTCGAGCAGCCGCTCTGCTGCGGCATCTCCCGGCCAGAGAGCGGGGTAGGGACCGTCGCCCTCATCCACTTCCTCGAGAACGCGTTCCGGCAATTCGATGACGATCGGATCGAACGTCCACTTCGGCAGCAGGATGGGACACTGCTCCAGTGACTGCGTCCAGCCCCAGTGAGAAGCCGCATGTTTGCCGAAAGCCGGACCGAGGTCGCCCGGAGGCGCGATGCTTTCCCAGTCGCCGGCAGGAGCGTCGGCATGAACAACACCGGCTTCGAAGATCTCCCACGACATGTCGAGAAAGAAGTAGAGCACGCCGCGACTCGGCAGCGCATCGAGACGGGCTGCTTCCGGCACGGCGGCGCAGTCGACCTGAAGGACGAAGTGCAAAGGCTGCCCCTGCGACTTCGGATTGTGCGAGCGCGGCCACGCGAAGCCGCGCGGAGCGAACGGCGCGCCACCGAAGAAGCTGCGCTCGGCGGGCTCGTGACGCGGAGGAAAGTGCTGGCGGAAGACGATGGCCTGCCGCGCTGCGGCGGCGATCATTTGAGCGGCCGGCTCGCTCAACGGCAGCGGACTATCCGCCGGTAACGGGCCTGCGGCTGGTTGCGGTGCTGCGGCGGGGCGCGACCCGGCGCCTGTTCGCGGCGCTGAGCCTGCCGGCGCTGTTCGCTCTCGGAACCTCGTCCAGCGCAGGATCGCGCCGGCCACGCTCACGGCGAGAGTGACGAAGAACAGGGCTTTCCTCGAGCCGAAGGGATCGATGTGGAGCCCGCCGAAGCCTTCGGCCACGGCCAGCGCGATGGTCTGGCCGAAGAGCAGAAGGAAGAACGCATTCAATGCGGCGAGAAATCGATTCATGCTGCCCGCGTTGCTGCGCGCACTATTAAGTTGCGCGCCGAGGCACGGCAACGCCGCGCTACGCGTGCCGGAGGCGAGCAGGGTGAGGAGCATCCCCAGCTTGATGTTGTTCCAACGCTCAGTCGCAGCTGAAGAAGACCGATGCGACCGCATAGTCGTCTTCGCTGGGATCCGTGTTGCCCGGCGTCGAGTCCACGTCCTGCTGATCGGCTGCGCTCACTTCGGCAGTGTGTAGCCGTTCGAGAGCATTCCGCTGCACGCAGGAGCGAGATTTCCGGCACGCGACGGCACTCGAAGCCGACCACACCTCATCGCAAAAACCAACATGGAACTGGCACGGAATCGCGCTCGCCAAGGAGTGTGCCGAAGTGCTAGGTTCGTGCATTCGTCCGGGAGGATTCCATGACACGTGCCGTTCCCGTCTTTCTCGCCGCCATCGCTTTGTTCGCCGCCTCTGCGCAGGCCAGCCCCGATCCGCTGACGACCTGCGGCAGCACCGTCGATCCGGCGGCAAAGAGCTGGCGCGTCTGTCTCGACGACGAATAGTTTTCTCAGACAGCTCGAATCTGGCGGGCGTTGCAGGTCGTACTGTCGACGCTCGGCGTTTCGGGAGATTTGTCGCATGAGCTTCTTGTTTCGAGTTTTCGAGCAACGGCGAAAACGTCGGGTTCTGCGCCGGATGGTTGCCGAGCTGCCCAGGCTGCTTGCTCAGAGATATGGAAATTCGGACAGCTACTCACGCGCGCAAGTTCGTAAAACTCTCGAGGCAGCCGGCTATCGCGGACGCTATGTGGAGTACGCCTACGCGCTTTGTTTGAACGCGGCAGATGCCGAGCGCGAGCTGGACAACCGGGTCGTCTCGGCGCGACTTCGCAAAGAGCTGGCAGATGAGTTCTTCGACGGCGACACCGACTTCACCATAAAGCTGCGAAGGCGAGGAGAGGTGGGCAACTCGGCCCACACGTCGATTCCCCTGACGGATCAGGCACTCGGCGCCCGAAACCACGGAATCACCGGCACTGCGGACGCCGACGTCCCTTAACAGCCCTGCAATTAAAGATTGCCGCGCGGCCCCGCTCTCTATTCAGGAAAAGAGACTGAATCACTTCGACGTTTGTCGAAAGTGACATTCATCATTGCGCAGACCAAGCCATGTCACTACGACGATAGCGCTTGCGCAAGGACGTCGAGTCGTCAGCCGGCAGGCATTCTGAAGTTACTATCGTTCCAGCGCTGCCGGCAAATCACGTTCGTGCGGCGACGCGGAATAGACTGCGCTAGCCGCCGGGATTGCCGACGAGAACGCCTGCGCTTCCAAAGGAGCGCGGGCGTTCTTATGTGCTACGCCGCCGCGCTGCGCTCGACTGAATTTGTTCTGCAAGATGTTCACCCCCGGAATCGGGGCTGCAGACTAAAATCGTTCGCATCGGCTCGGATTCGCAACGAATGGCGGTTTACAGAGCGGAGTCGGGTCCGCTATGAGCTTCGGCTCGCTGCCGCACGGTGCGATCAAGGCGAACGTTGCTGCGCCTTTCGTCGCACACCGCGAGCTCTGCGGAGGAGCATTTGATGAAATCTGTGTCGATCATTCTCTCGGGCGTCGTTCTCGCCAGCCTCCCGGCTGCGAAAGCGTTTGCCGCGTTCTCGGCTTCCGGCTGCCAGATCACCCAGGCCGAACCGGTCTGCGTGTGCGTCAGTGCCAAAGGAAAGCACGGAAAAACGTTCGAATGCGACGATCCGAAGCTCGGCCCGAAATGCACGGGAAAGGGCGGGGTGATCAAGCACCTTCTCGAAGGCGACGATCCGACCAATCCGCTGACGATCGTTTGCGGCGCGTCGAACGCCGCTTGCGACGGGCCGTTCACGTGCCCCGCGCCGGTGGACGGCGCGCACCAGACGATCTGCGGTCAGCTGTACGATCTCGAAGACAGCTCGAAATTCCAGGCGGCAGGCGCGACGGGCACAGCGTGCACCACGACGACCGTCGATGGCCCGTGCTCGCTCGACATCGTCGCGTACGATGCCGTGGGGTTCGGCACGAATCCGGCGACCGCGCCGGCGCTGACTTCGGGTGCGGTCTTCATCGACGACTGCGGTCGCTATCGCGTGCCGGACGTCGCGATCCCGTCCGGCGCGTTCATCGAGCTCGCGATCGATGACGCCGATGTCGCGAAGCACGGACCGACCGGATCGACGAACACCGTGACCGTCACAACGCCGAAGCAGGCCGGCGCCGCGACCCCGAACTTCGACGCCTGGGTCGCGTCCAAAGCGACGACCGACACGTGGGAACTCTCCGGCGCGCCGCCCGTCTCCGGCGGGCTGTTCGTCCCGATCTTCCACGCGATGATCTCGAAGACGAACCGCGACCTGCAGGACGGTGTGACGTTCACTGCCAGCGGCAGCCCGGTGCCGGCGCGCGACTCCTACTTCGTTGCGACCGAAGCCTCACGGGATACCATCGATCCCACCGCAAATTCGACCGGCATCAACGGAACAGTGCTCGTCACCGGCGCGTCGCTTAGCGACGGGCCGATCTACAGCGGAAGCGGCGGCGGCTTGTCGTCGAGCTGCGTGTGGGAAACGCACGGCGGAACGTCGCTCCCGTCGATCCTGTCCGTTCAGGACTTCCGGCCGCAGAACGCGGTCAGTGAGACGTGCGACCGGTAGTCTTTCTCGACCAGCCTGCCGGTGGCCTTCAGCCCCAGACCTGCGGCGACGGCGGAAAAACGACGCCGTCTTTGTAGACCATTGCGGGAGCTCGGTCCGTCCCGATCAGCAGCGGTGCATCGAGATCGGTGAAGCGGCTCGATTGCGCAAGGAGCATCGCCGGCGCCATCGCGAGCGATGTTCCGAGCATGCATCCGACCATCACGTCGAGCCCGGCGGCGCGCGCGTGATCGAGCATGCGCAGCGCCTCGGTCAGCCCGCCTGTCTTGTCCAGCTTGATGTTGACCACGTCGTAGAGGTCGGCCAGCCGGTCGGTGTCGTCAGCGGTGTGACACGATTCGTCGGCACCGATCGGAACTGATCGCGCCGCTCGCGGCAAGCGGGCGAGCTCGTCGTCACGCCCGGCCGGCAGCGGCTGTTCGATCAGCTCGACACGCGCGTCGATCATCGCGGGAAGGCATCGCTCGAGCTCGGCGAAACTCCAGCCTTCGTTCACGTCGACGATCAGCCGCTTGTCCGGTACGGCGTCGCGGATCGCGCGGATGCGAAGATCGTCGTCGCTTCCGCCGAGCTTGATCTTGAGCACGGGATAATGGCCGGCATCGCGTGCTGCTGCAGCCATGGCTTCGGGCGCGGCGACGCTGATCGTGAATACCGTTTCGACCGGCTGCCACTCGGGAAGATCGAGCAATTCCCAGATCGGCTTGCCGGCGCGCTTGGCCCGCAGGTCCCAAAGCGCGCAATCGACCGCGTTGCGCGCAGCGCCGGCGGAGGTGAGGTCGTGCAGCTTCGACCATTCTGCGCCGCCCCGCAGTGCGGCGAGCATTCCTTCGGCCCCGGCAAGCGCCTTCTCCATACTTTGCCCGAAGCGTCGGATCGGACACGCCTCGCCGCGTCCGATGCATTGGCCATCGTCGACCTCGACCACGAGCACGTCGGTCGTGTCGGCCCGGGCGCGGGAGATGACGAAAGGCTTCGCAAGCGGCCAGGTCTCGCGATACGCGCGAGCGTTTCTCAGTGTGAATGTGTCTTCGATCATCGCTCGGACCGGTTAAAACGCGGCCTCGGTCGCGCAACAGGTGACCTCGACATCCCGCCGTCGAAGATCGATAAACCGGCGACAGGACCCAGGCGCAGATGACACCGAAGCAATCGTTCATGCATGCGGAAGCGGCCGAATCCGGCGACGTCGCGGAGCGTCAGCTGGCGGAGCTTGCGCATGACATGCGCCTTCTGGGCGAGCGACTGCGGGCGATGGATCCGCCCGTCGTCATCACCTGTGCACGGGGAAGCTCCGATCATGCTGCCACGTTCGCAAAATATCTGATCGAGACCCGGGTCCGAACGCCGGTCGCCTCGTTTGCCCCGTCGACGTCGTCGCTCTACGCGACGCCGTGGCGCCATCTCGACGGCGCTCTGTTCCTCGCGATCTCCCAATCGGGCCGAAGCCCCGACATCGTCATCTCGGCACGCGCGGCCAGAGAGGCAGGCGCGTGTGTGATTGCGGTGGTCAACGATCGGGCGTCGCCGCTTTCGGAAGTCGCCGAGCTGACGATTCCGCTCCTGGCCGGTACCGAGCGAAGCGTGGCGGCCACCAAATCGTTCATCGCTTCGTTGCTCCTCATTGTGCATCTGGTGGCCACCTGGACGGAGGAGGAGGATCTCCGCCTCGCTCTTGCGGATGCGCCGCGCGTTCTGCGCAGCGCATGGGATCTGGATTGGTCGCCGGCTGTTGCTGCGTTGTCTGGGGCGAGCAGCGTGTTCGTCATCGGGCGCGGACTCACGCTGGCGATCGCGCAGGAAGCAGCGCTCAAGCTGAAGGAGACCTGCGGGATTCACGCCGAAGCGTTCAGCGCCGCCGAGGTGAAGCATGGTCCGATGGCGCTGGTCGGCCGGGGATTTCCGGTCGTGATGTTTCCGCCGGGCGATGAAGGTGCGGAGGATTTCGACGAGCTGGCGAACGATTTCGTCGGCCGCGGCGCGCGCGTGATCATGGCAGGGGCCGACACGCACGGGCACGGCCCGGCCGAAGGCGCGCTGATGCTGCCGGCACCTTCCGGCGCCGATCATCCGGTGCTGGCGGTGCTGTCGATGATTCAGAGTTTTTACGGTCTTGCCGCCGCGCTCAGTGTTGCGCGCGGGTTCGACCCGGACCGGCCGCCGCATCTGCAGAAGGTTACC
Source organism: Candidatus Limnocylindrales bacterium (assembly GCA_035571835.1). Taxonomy (NCBI): domain Bacteria; kingdom Bacillati; phylum Chloroflexota; class Candidatus Limnocylindria; order Candidatus Limnocylindrales; species Candidatus Limnocylindrales bacterium. The sequence goes on from DATNBU010000041.1 coordinate 57,404, forward strand.
GAGACGCGATGAGCGCGTTCGCACTTCATCCTTCGCGCGTGCTGACACCGGACGGGTTTCGCGAGGATTGCTGCGTCGTGGTGGACGATGGCCTTGTCGTTGATGTGCTCCCATCGCGCGAGTGCCCGCACGGTGTTCCGCGCAGAGCGCTCGACGGCGAGCTCGTGCCGGGCTTCATCGACCTGCAGGTGAACGGCGGCGGCGGAATACTGTTCAACGATCATCCGACCGTTGCCGGCATCGCGGCGATCGGGGAGGCGCACCGTCGATTCGGAACCACGGGGTTTCTGCCGACGCTGATCAGTGACGATCTCGAGGTCGTTCGCCGCGCGATCGAAGCGGTCGATGCGGCGATCGCCCAGGGCATTCCCGGCGTGCTCGGCATTCACATCGAGGGGCCTTTCCTGAACCCGTCCAGGAAGGGCGCTCACGATGCTTCGAAGTTCAAAGTTCTGGGTGCCGAGGCGATCGACCTCCTTTCTTCGCTGCATCGCGGCCGCACTCTGGTCACTCTCGCGCCGGAGGCGGCTCCGCCCGGCTCCATTCGTGCGCTCGTCGAGCGCGGCATCGTGGTTTCCGCCGGTCACACCGCCGCCTCTTATGACGAGATCCAACTCGCCATCGCCGAAGGGCTGAGCGGGTTTACTCATCTGTTCAACGCGATGCCGCAGCTCGGCAGCCGCGAGCCCGGGCCGGTCGGAGCCGCGCTCGAAAGCCGCGCGGCGTGGTGCGGGCTCATCGCGGACGGCCATCATGTGCACCCCGCGACGCTTCGCATCGCACTCGCGGCCAAAGGTGCGCAGCGTCTCGCGCTGGTGACGGACGCGATGCCTTCGGTCGGATCGGACGACAAGGAATTCGAGCTCGCGGGACAGCGTGTTTTTGTCGACGGCGGCCGCTGCGTTACCGCCGATGGCACGCTCGCTGGATCTCACCTGACGATGGCGGAGGCGGTTCGCAACGCCGAGCGACTGATGGGCGTCGATGCCGCGACTGCAGTGCGCATGGCGAGCAAGGTGCCGGCCGACATACTCGGGCTCTCGCACGAGCGCGGCGCGATCCGCAGCGGCCTGCGCGCGGATCTCGTGCTGCTCGATGCGGAGCGAAATGTCGTTGAGACATGGATCGGCGGGAGCGACGACTCGTCCATGAGATAACATCAGGCGTCGATCTCAGCGCCCGCCTGGTAGCCGATCGACCCGCGGCGACTGTCAGGGCAATCGCAAACTGTAGACGTGCGTGCCGTCCGCCACCGGCACCCGCGCACCGACCGAACCGATCATCGCACCGTCCTGCAGGCACAGCCGCACACCGTCCTCGTAAATCGCCGTGCCTGCCGGGAACACCCCGAACAGATCCACGGTGGTCGCGCCGTCGGAGACGGTCTCCAGCACGAGCTCGGTGCCGGCGACGAGCCCCGCGCGAGCGACATCGACCTGCACCGATCGCAGGTTGGTCAGTGTAAGGCGCAGAACGTTCTCGGGAAGAATCGCTGCCGGCGCCGACCAGCTGCGACTGTATTCGGTGTATGCGAGCGGGCCGAGGTTGCCACCGGTCAGCGTACCGGGAGCGCTCGACTGCGCAGAAACCACCGGATCGGCGACACCGAAGGCCAGGCTGTACGCGTCGACCGTGCCCTTGGCCGACTTGCTGCCGCTCGTCGTCGGCGTTCCTTCGGCGTCACGCAGCGTAAGACCCGAGACCCAGTACGCGTGGTCGTGCACCAGCGTCAGGTCGGCTCGATCGCTTTCGGGAACGTACGTGAAGGTCACGTGCGCAGGGTCGGGGTCGATCAGGGCAGTTCCGAGGAAATCCTTCGCACGCGGATAGGCATCGTTGACGAAGAGCGTCAGGTGCTCACCGCTGGTGAATTCCTGGAAGGTGTAGCGGTAGCCGAGACCATCGAAGCTCTGTGCCTCGCCGGTCTCGTCGACGCCGCCGATGTTCTGCTGGCGCGTGCCGGCAACGGGAACCAGCTCGTCGGTCTCCATGGCCATGTTGAAGAACGGCACGTTACGCACGTTCTCCAGCCAGTAGTTGGTGAGCGTCGAATAATCGTCGCCCTTGCTCGAGCTGATGCTGGCGCCACCCGTGCCGCGCCAGATGCCCGCGCCCGGCGGGCCGACGATACTGTAGGCCCTGCCGAACAGGTCAGGATAGAGCGTGGCCATGCGGTACGTGGCATAGCCGCCCATCGAATAGCCGGTCATCGCGACGCGATTCGGATCGACGTTGTAGTGGCGCAGCACGTCGTTCCAGACCTCGAAGTGGTCGTATTCATTGCGGCCGACGTAGAAGCCGTCGGTCGCTCGCGAATTCGGCGTGACGACAAGGCTGTCGCGCTTCTCGCCGATCTCCTGGACGTAGTCGGTACCGTTGTACTGCCAGTGGAACTGGGCCAGCGAGTGATTGGCCCAGGTCAGCGCTGCGGGCGCGGCGGCGTCGTACGCGGTCGGAACATAAATACTGTAGGACTGCAGCGCGCCGTAGAAGTAGACCGTGTCGTTGGCGGGAACATCGGGCAGTGCATTGCTGCGGCCCTCTGCCGGCGTCGTCACAAGACGGCTCGGGAAAATCCGCACGAGCGTTCCGCTGTCGGGCACGCTGGTCGAGTCGGCGTGCGCCGCGAGCCGGTCGAAATCGACGGCGCGAGCGTACTTGGCCAGCGCCGGCGCGCCGCCATTGACCCCGCGCAGGTCGATGGCCTGCACCATGTCGCAGGGACCGTCGAGGAAGTGGCAGATCTCGCCAGTCTTGCCCGACTGACCGTCGGCGATCGCGTAGTGGTTGTTGATGTCGAAGACCGCGCACGGATTCGGAGCGGCAAATGCGGCGCCTCCGGGCGTTGTCGTGTTGGCAGTGGTCGTCGGCCGCACCCAGGCCATGGAGCCGTTGCGCAGGCCGGTCATCACGACGTACTTCCACGACGTGCCGGTCGGATTGTGAATGCTGCGCGGCACGAAGGTCGTCATCTGGTTGGCTTCCAGGTCGACTGTCACTGCCAGTGGTGTCGTCGCGGCGACCGTGCCGTTGCTGTTGTATTTCACGTGCTCGCCGCCAGTGCCCCACAGGTACAGGACCTCGTCGGTGCCTTGCACGGTAACCCCGGGGTTTCGGGAGAGCGTCGAGGTGCCGGTGTTACTGCTGTCGCTGTTCCACGCGATCGCGACCATCGTCGTGTCGTCGGCCAGCAGCGTGTTCAGCGTGATCCGGTAAGCGACGTCGGCAGGGCCGGGTGCGATGCGCAGCTCGACCAGGTCGGCGGCGTTGTTGCCGTAGCGCGCGACATCGGTCGGATAGGTGATGTCGCCGGTATGATAGTTGGCGGCATCCGGCGTGCCGGTGCCGGAAGACGGGCTGCTCACGAAGCTCGTCGTGTACGGGCCGCCGCTGGTCTCGGCGCCGAAGTCGTCATCGACATAATCCTGGTAGAGGTATTCTCCGCCGGCGTAGGCTTCGTGACCGGCGACGAGCAGCGGCGCTGCGCTGAAGCGCGCGTCTCTGTTCTGCAGCTGCGGAAGATCGGGCGCATCCTCGTACATCACGGCCGGGCCCGCAGGCGGACCGGCACTGAGCGCGAGCGTCGGCTCGTCGTTGATGCACCCTGCGACCACCGGATCGAACGCTGCGGTCACGTTCCTGGCGGCGTCCATCGAGACGATGCAAACGCCCGAGCCGCTGCAATCGCCGCTCCAGCCGGTAAAGGTGAATCCATCTGCCGGCGCTGCATCGAGCGTAACGACGGTCTGGTCCTGGTAGTCTTCGCTGCAGTCGGCGCCGCAGTCGATTCCGGCAGGAAGCGAGGACACCGTACCGCTGCCGAGGCGCGTGACGCTGAGGCGATGGAAAGGAATCGGCGTAAAGATCGCCGTGACCTGCCGGTCGCCGTCCATCGTGACGACGCAGGCAGCGCTGCCCGTGCAGTCGCCGTCCCAGCTGTCGAAGTCGTAGCCGTCTGCTGGCGTGGCTGTCAGTGCGACTTCGGTCCCACCCTCATAGCTCTCGTTGCAGTCGGTGCCGCAATCGATGCCGGCAGGTGACGAGACGACGGTGCCGTCGCCCGAGGTGTTCACCGAAAGCTCGTGGATCGGCACCGGACAACCGCTTGCCGTCGGGTTCTTGATCGACCACTTCGAAGCGCTGTCGGAGGTGATCGTGCCACCGGCGACATCGCCGAAGGCGATGCAGTAACTGGTCGCGCCGGGGATCGTCAGAATGAAGCCCCCGTCGCTGCCGGGATTGGGTGGTACGATGTCGACCGGGCCGTTCTCGTCGTTGATGCGGACTTTGATCTGGAAGACGCCGCTGCTGCTCTTGGCGATGCTGGCGCCAACGACCGCAGTGCCGAGGCCCGCTCCGGAGAACTTGAAGCCGCTCGTACCGTTGGCCTTCCAGCCGGCGGCGGGCAGGTCGAAGGACTGGTCGCTTGCGGTGGCGCCGTTGACGACGACTTCCAGCGTGGCGCCGGAAACTGTCGGATCGCCCACGATCGTCGCGGAGCTACCGCGTTCGCGGGCCATCGCGCGCAGCATCCGGTCGCCAGGCTGATCACCGGTCAGGCTGATCTGGAGCTTCTTGCCGAGGACGGCCTGCGTGGCTTCGGTTGGCGGATAGGCTCGCCCGTCGGTCGCGATGCACAACGAAAAGAGCAATGGGGCGAGGAAAATCGCCGGGTTGCGAGTCTGCGACATGGGTCGGTCCCTCCACGGGCCGGCCCGCGGCGGCCGGCCCCATCCGCAGAGTGGAACAGTTTGGGCTTACTAACAATGATGTTCGTACGGGTCCAGGTCGAATTCCGGGCCGATCACCGCTCCCGATACCGGGCAGGTCCGATTCGATGTCGCGCCGCATCAGTTCCACGCGGCAATGTCTGCTCTACAGCTGCGCCGCGCGTGTACGGGCGAGCAGGATCGCGCCGTCGAGCGCATCGCCGAGCGGCTCTCGAAGGCGCGCCCTGATGCTGGGCGCGAGCCAGTCGCGAAGGTACGGCGCGACGCCGCCCATCAGGCAGCAATGCGGAGCGCCGCGTTCGAGCATCGTGCGGATCACCGCTCCGATCCGCTGCGCAGCTTCCTGCACGATCAGCTCGCCCGTCGCATCGCCTTGATTCGCGTGCTGCATCACCATCGGTGCAAAGGCTGCATAGTCGCGCGGAGTCGCGCGCGCGGTCCAGTCGACGATCTCGCCTGCCGATCCGTGGAAGTGATCGAGCAGCTCGCGCGTAAGCGGCGTGTGCGAAATGCGTCCGTCGCGCGCCCACAGCGCGCGGCGGATTGCGCGCAGGCCGAGCTCGGCGCCGCTGCCTTCGTCGGACACCGCAAATCCATACCCGCCGATCGTGAAGATCTCGTCGTCGACGCGGGCGAAGCCGATGCTCCCGGTTCCGACGACGACGATCGCACCATCCTGCCCGGCATGCGCGCCGAGATTGGCAATCGCCGCATCACTTGCGAACGCGGTAGACTTGAAAGGAAACGGATGCGCCTTGAGTCCGTCGAGAACGCCGCGCCGGTTGAGCCCGGCGATGCCGATGCCCGCGTGAATCGACGAGAGCTCGCCGTCCGCAATTCCTGCCTGGTCGATCGCGTGGCCGTAGGCTTCCTCGATCACGTTGAGTGCGTGCGGCAGTCCGGCCGGCGTATTGGCGGCGCCGGTTTCACCGGCGCCGAGGACTTCGCCGTCATCCGATACCAGCCGTGCGCGCGTATGGGTGCCGCCGGCGTCTATCCCGAGGTACAACGGCATCTCTGCTCGGATAGCGTGAGCAACGGTGATAGCAAGGCAACCTTCACTGGGGAGACGCTGACTTGCCGACCGAAGATATCAGCGCGCGATTTGCCGATCTCGATCTGTGGACGACCGGTGACGCGGTGCACGCGATGGTCGAAGACCAGCTCGCCGCTGTTGCAGCCGTGCAGTCGCAGGCCGCAAGGATCGTCGAAGCGGCCGAACAGGCAGCAATCCGCCTCAGCGGCGCCGAAGGGCGGCTCATCTACGTCGGTGCGGGCACGTCCGGGCGCATTGCGGTGCAGGACGGAGTGGAGCTCGGGCCTACCTTTGATTGGGACCGCGTGGCGTATCTGCTGGCCGGAGGTTGGGATGCGCTGCGCTCGAGCGTCGAAGGCGCGGAAGATGACGCAGAGGCTGCCGACGCGGCGATGCGCAATCTTGCACCGACCTCGCACGATGTGGTGATCGGCGTCGCTGCCAGCGGGCGCACCGCCTATACACTCGCCGCTGTTCGAACGGCGGCAGCCGCAGGCGCATTGACTGTCGGGCTTGCGAACAACGCGGGCACGCCGCTACTCGAAGCGGTCGATCATCCGATCCTGCTCGACACGGGCGCTGAGGTCATTGGCGGCTCGACGCGGATGAAGGCCGGAACGGCGCAGAAGATCGCGCTCAATCTTTTTTCGACTGCGGTGATGCTGCGACTCGGGCGGGCCGACATGGGTCTGATGATCGATATGCGGCTGTCGAACCGAAAGCTGCGCGATCGTGCGGTGAGGATCGTCGCGCGGGCGGCCGGTGTCGAAGATCCGGTTGCCGCGGACGCTCTCGAAAAGGCGGGCAGCAACATCAAGCTGGCCGTGCTGATTGCTCATGGCCGAAGCCGCGACGAAGGCTCGGCATTGCTGCGGGCCGCGGGCGGGAAACTCCGTGCGGCGATCGAGCAGGCGAAGTCGCAACAACGCTGACGCGAGATCGCGCGAACCAGCACTCCTCGTCGCGGTGGCACGAGTCTGCAAGCGTCGCTTCAAATAAATCGCGCCGCTGACGTCATTCCTCGCCGCACTGGCGGTCTCTGTCGCGCGCTATGGAATGGTGGTCGTTGTAATGCCCGGCATTGTCGTCGTGGTAATGCTCGTCGTGGTTATCCTCGGCTCCGTGGTCGTGGTTATTCCCGGCACGGTGGTGGTGGTGATCCCCGGCATCGTGGTTGTGGTTATCCCCGGCATCGTGGTTGTGGTTATCCCTGGCACCGTCGTTGTGGTGATCGACGACGGCTCGCAGAGGTCTGCGCAGACGCCGGAAGCACCGCAACACGTGTTGATGATGCAGACCTGACCTGAGCCGCAGTCCTGGCTGTCGGTGCATGGAAACAAGCAGAGGCTGTTGAAGACGCACTCCCCACAGGTCGTCTCCGTGGTCTGGTTCCGATAACACCCGAGCTCCGGATTGCACAGCGGCGATGAGCCGCAGGTCGCGTCCGAGCAAGGAATCGTCGTCGTGGTGATGCTGATGGTGGTGGTCGTCGTCGGCGGCGGCAACGTTGTCGTCACGGTCACGCACTGATTCTCGATGCAAAGGTCCCCTGGCCCGCATACTCCGCAATCGATCGGTGTACCGCAGCCGTTGCTCGCGCTGCCGCACTGCAGTCCTTGCTGCGCACAGCTTTGCGCGCCGCAGCAGGTTCCGAGTCTGTCGGACGGGTTCCGTTTCAAGCACAGGTTGCTGCTGCAGACTCTGTCGACGGCGCAGGTCGCACCACCTGGTCTCCCCGCAGGGCCGGCAACACCCACGGTTGCACACAAAATGATCATCAGCAGCGAAGCCGTTGTTGCTGTCTTCATGGAACCCCCTGCGACGGAAGATTTGAGTAAGAGCGAAATTCTTCACCCTTGTGACTGAGGCTCACTCGCACAGTTTCACGGCTCAGGAAGTCCGACAAGATCTTTGGGAAATATGATTCTGACGTCTCGTGCGAATCGCTGCACACGCTTGGTGCGCGAGATCATCCGACACGAGAGCTGCGACACGAGAGCTGCCGACACGAGAGCTGCCGACACGAGAGTTGCCGACACGAGAGCTGCGCCATTCGGGTGATATTTGCTGCGGGCCGCGGGCGGGATCGTCGCGAGCGATCGATCGGGGGAAGCCGGAATGACCGTACAACCACCGGAGGCCCGGACAAGGCAATCATTCGCGCCAAAAGTTTTTACGACGCGGGCGCGTCACGCGCTGGATCAGAAGGGCAGGCTGGACCAACCCTCATCGAGCCAAAGATAAAAGACAGTGACGCTACACAAGCCCGTTGGCCTCGCTTTTCGGCCATCGTCCCTGCAAAATCCTGCGACGTGTGCCGCAGCGGAAGAATGCCGCGGCGTAGCAGGGGCGAGGAGGAGTTCCCCATGAGCATGAGAGCAATCGTCGGCATCACGTTTCTGCTGACTGTGTCGTTCGTCCTTCCCGACAGCGCGATTGCCCGCGGCAAGCCGAACGGCGCGATGTGCCACGTGAGCAAGAGCTGCAGCAGCGGCGTCTGCACGCGCATTCATCCCGAGGACAAGTTCGGGGAATGCTGTGCGCCGCAGGATTGCGCCGAGCTCGGGCGTCAATGCGGATCCGGCACGGACAATTGCGGACGTCCGCTCGACTGCAGCGAATGCGGACCCGGCTTCACCTGCGTGAACTTCCAGTGCGAGTCGGGCACGACGACCACGACGACGACGACGTCCACGACAAGCTCGACGACTTCCAGCACGAGCTCGACGACGTCTTCGACGAGCACCTCGAGCACGTCGTCGACGACGACGACGTCAACCACATCGACGACGATGCCGCCGGTGTGCGCATTCCCGGGCCAGGACTGCACCATTATGCCGTGCTGCTTCGGCGGCTGCGTTTCGCTCGAGGGACAGATGACTTGTGCGTTCTGAGCCTTGGCGGATGCTGAAGCTCATCAGCCTTATCCAGGGATCCCGAAGTGCAGCTCAGCCGGCCAGATAGCCGGCTGAGCTCGCACGCGAGTCGCGGAGTTGCCCGCTGGGCTCCGCCCGTTCTGTTCGTCGCAGTTGCGATCGTGCATCTTCACCAGACCCTTACCGCCGATCTCAATCCGTGGTTCGGCGGCGGGTTCGCAATGTTCTCTACGACGTACCGGCCATGGCCCCAGGCGTTGTCGATCGAAGCGGACGATGCCTCGGGCAAGCACTATCTCTCGAGCTGGATCCCGCAGCGTTTCGGCGCGACGGGACTTTTCGCTCGCGAGAGGCTTCTGGCCCAGCCGGACCGCGAGTCTCTTACGTCGCTTGCAGAGTACGCGCTGCGATCCTCGCGCCGCGGCGGCGCGGCACCGCGGCAGGCTCTCGCTGCCGTCGAGAACGCTGGCCTTCTCGAGCGGGTTCGCTTTCGAGACGCGGATGCCGGCGCGATCGCGAAGATCGAACCTTTGATGACGGGCCCGGATGCCCGCGCATCGTCCGACCTCGTGCTCGTGCATGCGCGCGCACGTGTGTGGAGGCTTGCTTTCGACGGCAGAGAGGCGCGCTTCACGGCGATGCCGATCGGAGAGGCCGGCGAGGCAGACCTCGCGAGGTGAACGCTCCGTCCGCGGTCTCCGCCGTTGCGGACGATTTGCTCGCGCAGCCGCACGGGCGAACGACACTGCGCCTGACGGCCCTGTTCCTGCTCGCGACGACGCGCATCTTCTTCGCATGGCATCCGATCAGTCTTCTCGCCGCGGTAATGGCGGTGCTGATGCTGCTGAGCCCGCGCGTTCTCGTGAGCCGCTGGGCCTGGGCCGTCGTCGTGGCTGCCGTCGGTTACGGCCTGGTTGCCCGCTGGCCGGCGTCCGAGAACAACCGGTTTCTCGACTTCTACTGGCTGCTCGCGTGCTGTCTCGCCGTCGGCTTCCCGGATGACGAAGCCGAGAGCCTGCTCGCCCGCCACGGCCGCCTGCTGATCGGCCTTACGTTTGCGCTCGCTGCGACGCAGAAGGCTCTGCGTGGCGAATACTGGGACGGCGCCTTCATGCACGGGCTGATCCTGTGGGACGAGCGCTTCCGCAGCGTCGCGATGACTCTCGGAGGTCTCGACGCGAAGGATCTGCTCGCGAACACTCAGCTGAAGAATGCGCTCACCGCAATGCCGTCGGCCGTCGAGAGTGTCACGCTCATCACGAGCGACAGGCTGCGTGCGGTCGCCTTGGTGCTCGGCTACTTCGTTCTTACTCTCGAGGCCGCAGTAGGATTGTCGTTTCTGCTGCCGCGTCCGCGCTGGTTCGCGCGCTACCGGCACTATCTGCTCTTTCTGTTCGTGCTGCCGACGTACCTGCTGGCGCAGGTGTCGCACTTCGGAATCGTCCTGGCCGTCATGGGTTTCGCGCAGTGCCCGGCCGAACGGCGCAGGCTTCGGCTCGCGTACGTGCTGGTGTTCGTGTTCCTGTGCTTTGCGGATTTTACCGGGCCGCTGCTCGTCGGCTCATTCTTTGGCGGACGCGTCGCGGGATAGCCCGCGGCGATCGTCTCAGAACTCGAAGGCTTCGACTGGAATATCTCGCGCCTTCTCGCATTCGGCCTTGAAGTCGTAGGGCACCTCGCCGGCGCAGTCCGGCCACTGTCCGCTCGATAACCAGAACTCGACGAGGCCGAGCCGCGCGCAAAGCGGCACGAAGCGCGGATCACTCCGCAGCTCGGGCATGCCGGCGTGAAAGAGCAGGGCGGTGCGGTAGCCGTCGGGGCCCATGATGTCGTCGGCCGCTCCGCGCGGCCCGAGACGAGCGCCCTCGGCGATGCGGTAAGCCTCGTCGACGAGGCCGAGGTGCGCCGCGTACACGAGGCGCGAGACATCGACGCCGCCGGTCCTTTGGAAATGCTCCTCGAGCGCGCGCCGTATGCCGCCGATGCGCTCCGGCGTCGGATCGCGCTTGGCCTGGATGAACGTGACGCCGTCCTGGAATTCGCGCAGCGGAAAGTTCGCCGCCGGGTCGAGAATGCGATCGACCGCCGCCCAGTCCCCGAGAAACGCTTTGGCCCGCAGCAGATTCGCGACGGGGAAACTCATCTCCGGCACGCGTTTCATCAGGTCTTCGAGATCGGGCACGGCTTCCGCGACGCGTCCGGCGGCCATTCTCGCCAGCGCGATCATGTTGCCCCAGCCCGGATTTCGCGCGTCGAGCCGATAGGCTCGCTCGGTCTCTTCGAGGCTCTCGCGAACCAGGCCGACGTTGCGGATGTACCAGCCGAGAAAAATTCGGCCGGCTCCGACACCGGGCGTGCGCCGGATGCGCTCGACGATCGGCACGTGCTCGCCGAAACGTCCGAACGGCGCGATCGTAAACAGCCGCGCGACGAGAGCATCTTCGTTCTGCGGATCGAGCGTGAGAGCGCGGTCGCATTCGCGCGCAACGAGGTCGGCGTTCGCCGCGCGTTCGGCGAACGGCTGGTAGAAGCGCAGCCACGCGCGCAGGTACGCGAGCCGGCCCCAGGCCTCCGCGAAGTGCGGCGCGCGCTGCGTGGCGATGTCGAGGAGGCCGACGTTGGTGCGCAGCTCGTCGGGTGAGAACGAGTGAGGGCTGGCCCGCAGGTAGAGGTCGTAGACCGCCGGATCGATCGCTTTGGTCGAAAAGCTCGTGAAGGTGCGGTCTAGCGCGGCCGCGATCTCCTCGGAGATCTCGTCCTGCACGGCGAACACGTCCTCGAGGCTCCGGTCGTAGCGCTCCGACCACAGGATCGTTTGCGAAGCGGCTTCGACGAGGTTCGCCGAAATGCGCACGCGCCCGCCGGCGCGCCGGATCGAGCCGTCGAGGATGTGCGTGCACCTGAGCTCGTCGGCGACCTTGCGCGCAGTCTTGTCGGCGCCGCGGAACTGAAAGCTCGAAGTCCGGCCGATCACTTTCATGCTGGCGCCGCGCGCCAGGCGCTGGATGATGTCTTCGGAGACGCCGTCGGAGAAGAACTGCATCTCGCGGTCGTCCGAAAGGTTGTCGAACGGGAGCACGGCAAGCAGCGGCTCGCGGTTTCTCGGCGCAGCGGCCGACACCGCGGCTCCCACAGCGGTAAGCGCAAAGGCCTCGATCGTCTCGGACATCTTGTCGAGCTGAAGATCGCCGCGCGAGACGAGGCGTTCGGCAAGCGGGCCCCGGATCGTGCGCCGCACGTCGGCCGAGACGAGCGCGGAGCCGGGATCGCTGCGAGCCATGAGGCGGGCCGCAACATTGACGCCGTGGCCGAGCAGGTCGCCGCCCGGCTGGACCACGACGTCGCCGAGATGCACGCCGACGCGCACCTTCGGCACGCACTGCGCGGCCAGCGCGAACGCGACTTCGACCGCGGCCACGCTCGACCCGAACTCGAGCATGAAGCCGTCGCCGGCGCTGTTGAAGATGCGGCCGCCGCGCGGGGCGGCGATGCTTTCGATTACGCTGCGCAGTGCCGCGACTTCGGCAGTGGTGGCGTCTTCGTCGGCTTCGGTTCGCGCGGAGTAGCCGGCGACGTCGAGGGCGACGATGGTGGTCAGGCGGCGGGGGCGCGGGTCTTCAGGCATGGGCGGGCTCGGCGCTTCCTCCTTTGCAATAGGGAGTGGAGGAATGCCACACTCGCCCGGTCCGGTCCGTGACCGGGGACCTCAGCTTCGTCCGAAATTTGATGGAGGGACCATGATCATTCTCGCTCGCGCGCTCGCGCTTGTCGTACTCGTCTGCAACGCGGCTGCCGCCGGAACGCTGTATGTCTCCGCTTCGGCCGGAGACGACGCCAATGCATGCACGCTGGCCGCGAGTCCCTGCAAAACGGTGGGGCGGGCGCTGGACGTCGCCGTCTCCGGAGACTCGGTGCAAGTCGCGCCCGGCACCTACACCGAAAGCAACTCCGTGATCAATGCGGGCGACATAGAGATCTCCGGCGGGTGGGATGACGGCGTGTCCGATCCGAACGACGCTACCGTGATCGAGCCTCGGCATGATCGAGGCCTGGCGTTCACCTACGACGGCACCAATTCCGGTACCGTCGCGCTTCGCGACCTGACGATTCAGAAGACCCGGTACGGACACCGCTCCGACCTCGTCAACGCGTACGGCGACAACACGTACAGCGCGTACGGCGGCGGGTTGTTCGTCCTCGCGAGCGGGAACGCCTCGGTCGGCGTCGTCATCGATCACGTCTCGTTCGTGAAAAACAGGAGTCCGTTGGGCGGTGGCGCGGCACTGATCGCCTCCGGCGATGCGAGCATGACGGTGACGGTCGCAGACAGCGTTTTCTCCAAGAACAGGGCGTCTACCGCAGGCGGCCTCTTCGTTCTCGATGACAGCGCATTGATGCCCAACATCAATGTCGAACGGACGGTATTCTCGAAAAACAACGGAACGGGAGCCATCTCTGCCCTGTTGGTTGCTGTACGACAGAAGACGGAAACCACCTCTACGGTTCTGCTCTCGCGGCTTACCTTCCAGGAGAACAGGGGTGGGACTGTCGACGTCGACGTGCGTGGCGGCGAACTGGATCTGCAGCTCGAAAACAGTGTTTTCGTGAACAACACGAGCATCGACTGGGGAACGGCACTTTTCGCCATCGCGGGTCCGAACGCCGTGCCGGACGGTGCCGGCGGATACCAGCATGTGCCCGGCCATCTTCGCGCTACGTCGGTCAACAACAGCGTGAGCCACAACTCCGGTCGCATTCCCGCGCTCGTCGTGGAAGCAGGCAACTTCGGGTATCAGCCTGCGCAGATCGAGTTCGTGTCCACCAACGACATCATCTACGGGAACGCCGGTGGGGATGTGCTGGCGGTAAGCTACTTCGGCGCCCCTGTGAACCTGACGCGAGGGAACGGGATCCAGGGGCCGGCCTCGGGGGCATCCGAGGACGTCACCATCGTGAACAACAATATTCTCAACGTGGACCCGCGCTTTCAGAGCGCAAATTCGGACCTGCATCTGCGGGCGGACTCTCCCGCGATCGACGCGGTCTCGTGCGCGGCTTCACCGGCCGAGGACTTCGACGGTGAGGTGCGGCCGCAAGGCAGTCAGTGCGACATCGGTGCCGACGAGTACGTTCCGTGACGCTCTAAGGTCCGCTCACGACGGTCATGGCAGACACGTCCCTTCGCAGTGGAGCTCGAAGTCCTTGCACTGCGCCACCGCGCCGCCCGTATCGCAGCAGCAACCACCTCGCGGCAGCCCCGCCGGACCCAGGCACTGGGAGCTGAACGAGCATGCCGAGTCGGCGACCTGCTTCGGTCGACACGCCCCTGACGTGCAGAACTGTTCGTCGAGATTGCAGTCGGAGTCCTCGTCGCACGGGGACCCCAGACATACGCCGCCAAACTGGTCAGGATCGCCGCATTCGCATGTGCCACCGGAGATCCGGATGCACTTGTCCTGCGTGCTGCACACGCCAGTCGAAGTCGCTGTGGAACAGCAACACTCGGGCGGCCAGTCTCCGTCCACGAACTCATCCCCACCACCGCACGCGGAGGTAGACGAACAAGGGGAATCGAGCTCTTGCTTCATGCGACAGACGCCTCCACTGCAGAACTGCGACTCAACGGCACCGCACTTGTCGCTCTCGGTAGCCGTGTTGCAGTCATCGTCGCTTTGGCACGCCGTACCCGGGCACTGCGCGAGACTGAAGACAGCAGCGCCCGCCCGGGATGCGGTCGTGCAGTCAGAAAGCGTGTCGCAGAATCCGAGACCTACGCCGGTAACACAGTTCTCGGCGTCATTCAGGACGCAGCAGCATCCGGACAGGCAATCGTCGTCCGCCCGGCACCCGCGACTCAGGCTGAGCCTGTCCTCGCACTTGCTCCTGGGAGTGATGCATCGCTGCGTTGCACTGCAGTCGGAGTCGTCGGAACACTGAGTCGTGCAGTCAACTGTCCCTCCGCAGCCGTTCGCGATCGTTCCGCAGGTCGCCCCGACGTCGTCGCACGTCAGCGGCGTGCAGCCGCAGACGTTCGGCGTACCACCACCTCCGCACGTATCGGGTACGGCGCAGCTGCCGCAGCTCAGGCGTCCGCCACAGCCGTTGGAAATCGTGCCGCAGGTTTTCCCCTGAGCCGCACACGTCGTCGGCGTACAGCCGCAGACGTTCGGCGTCTCCGCCCCACAGGTCTCCGGGAACGTACAGGTGCCGCAATCCAGCGTGTCAGGACAAGTCCCGTTGGGAATGCTGCCGCAGTTTTTGCCCTGCGCGGCGCACGTCGTCGGCGTACAGCACGTACCGAACGATTGAGAGCCCGGCGGGCCGGCGCCGACGCATGTCCGGCTGCAGCAGCTCTTGTTGCTCAGACATGGCTGGCCGGCTGGCCGGCACGGGTCGGCTTGGGCTGCGCGCGCAACGAGCGCGGCGGCAAGGAGGAGCGTGAGTGAGAGAGCACGGCAGAACAGGTTTGCGTGAGAGGATTGCCTCATGACGTCCTCCGTTCGATCCGGGGCGGGAAAGCGCAGCTCAGCGGTGCGTGGGTGTTTCTTAGCTGTCGTCGTTTTGACTTGTCGAGCGCGGCGCGCACCTGACAGAGTCGGCAGCGTCGGAAAAATGAGATCGAGCTACCGCATTGGGTGATACATAGAGGTGCGCTTAAGCGAAGTCCGAGCGATACCCAATTCCGCGGCTGGTCGTCCACCGGCCGCAGCTGGCGCCTCGAAAACTTGATCGGAAATCCTCGAAGCGTTCCGCGCAACCGGTGTCGATCAGCCGCCCGCTGGCTGATGCTCGACCGAGAGGCGTCCGTCGACGCTGCGCACGGTCCTGCACGCTTTAGCCTTCTCTACATTGCAGGTGATCGATCCTCGGAATGACACCAATGCGCGCGCACCCACGGCCGCGGGCATCGACGAGATCGAATGGAAATCAGTGAGCCTCCGGATTTCGGATCCTACGGACTCATTACTCCGACGAGCGCCGGTGTGGGAGCCCAATGCTTCTGGCTGTTAACCAGTAGATGCGCTTGCCACTTCGTGGTTAACAGCAAATGTTGTCCACTCTCACGATTCTCTCCCCGAAGTTGAGCCTGTGGCGCCCGTGAGCGTGACGCGCGGGTAAAGTGATCCAAAAGAAAAGCCTGCGCCACGTTCCCGCGGGCAGGCTTCTCAGTCTGAGAGCACATCGGCTCCAATGTCTCCGGAACAATCCGGAGTATCCTTCAGGTTGACGACCTTTTGGGAAAGTGCCGCAGCCAGGTCACGCTCGGCGGCACCGGATCTGGCCCGGTGGCGTTTCCATTTCTTACTCCTCGATCACCACGAGCAACCTCCTTGCGGTGCTCAATCTGCAAAAAAAACACATGACGCTAAAGCGTCATGTCGAGAGGTGCACTTCTGATTTGGCTGTGTCAATCGACGTCCTCTCTGAACTCGAATTAATCAGTTAGTTAGAGGTACCGCGGCTTGGTGTAGGCGCTTCCATCGTCAACACGTCCTGCAACTCGGCGTTTTCTGGTTGGATCCGGTAGGACCTAGGCTCGAGCCATCGCTCGAGTACCGAGCCTGTTAACCACTCGCCATACTCATTGACGGTTGGTTAACAGATTCTGTTAACCGCTGCCCCGACTCTCTCACCGGAGAGGCGTCCTGAGAGCGAAATTCGGCCTCGTCGTCATCAAAACGGCTCTCTCAGCCGCTGCCTTGGTTAACAGCGGGGCGTCGAGACGCTGCCACTCGAACCCGCAAACCCTCGCGACATCGCGCAGGTTTCGGGCCGCTCCTTGCGGGGAGGCGGCGCGGCTCATCCGCAGGGAGAGAAAGGGTCGAACCCGCAGAGAATTTATTCGCGGCGGAGGTGTTACCGATGTGTCCGGTATGAAATGACACCTATGTGACCGGGATAGACTTTAGAGGATTGGCTCAAGCGTATGTCGGCAAGATTCGCTAGAGCCCCTCGATTACCTACTACGCCATGGTAAGAGCGAGCTCGGCCGACGCGCAGCATCATAGGAGACTCGTGGACAAGGGTTAAGTTGAGTTGAAAGGTCTGATCGCTGGGGCGAGGCTCTTATTCAGAGGAGAGGGAATGGCTACCTACTTAACAATCGCGATCGGTCTGATCTGGGTCGCGAATCTGGTTTGTTTGCTCATGATCTACTCAGCGCGCAGTAGGATGAAGTCCGTACTCAGTCTTGATCAATTCTCGCTGCCTTCAAATCAGACTCTTGCCATATTGCAGAAGCACAGCCGAGCGAGCGAACATCTCCGAGGCTACATCGTAAACAACGCGCCGTGCCTAATGTTTCCTCATGGTGCGAGTATGTTTTCTCTCCTCATCACACTCGCCGGCTGGGTCTGCGTTGTTCTTACAATTCTTGCATTGATGAATCGAGAATGGACGCACGTGGCTGTGTTGGTCGCGACATGGCTCGCGTGCAACTTCTGTGGGTCAAGATTTAATCAGAATCTAATGTACGAAGAAGCGCTGAAAGCGATTCACATAGAGGACCGAGGGGTTTTCAAGACCTGGCTTGATCAATTCCATCGCGACTACAACGCCGCGAGATAGAATGCGGGCCGCTAGGCGATATGACGGACGCGGAGAGATGCGTAGTTCAGCCGGCGGCCGCGACGTCTAGGGTCGTTCCGCTAGTATACAGCCCACCCGGTCGATGGCGCACCGATAGCAGATCTTAACTAGTCTCAGGCTTCTCCTGCGAGAGAAGTCTTTGCAGAGGGGCGAAGATCCGTGAAGGTTTCAGTACACGGACGAATTACCCAGGACGCTGAAGGGCAAGACCAAGCGCCTTTAACCATCGGCAGAGCGCGGGAGAAGCGGACTATACTGTTGAAATTGAGCCCTGGGTACGATCCTGCGAGTTCAGAACCAACTCGACCGTTTGGCGAGGATGAATCGCCGATCGATGGACCGTGGGCGTATCGGGGATACTTGTTGCTGGTTGACGACGGAAGCGACGTGTCACTTGATGAAGCAAAGTTAAAGATTAAGCACGTCGTACTTAGCCGCGACAAAGGGTTCGATAAGATGCGGCGCGAGCTTGAGGCGCTTCAAAACGTCGAGAGAGTTGACGGGGCACGGCGCGAACGAATTCCCGATTCGGTACGGCTTTTCGTCTGGCAACGCGACCAAGGAAAATGTGTCCGGTGTGGATGCAACAGCAAGCTGGAGTTTGACCATATCGTTCCGGTGATCAAAGGCGGCAGCGGCACCGAACGGAACGTCCAGCTTCTGTGCGAGCAGTGCAATCGCTCAAAGGGTTCAGATATCTAGGTGCACCGGCGTCCTAGCGCCTGTTGACCAGCCGAAGCTCTCGATGCCGAGTCGGAATTCGGCCTGATGAGGCACCATACGGTGCTCTCAGCCGGAGTGCTGGTTAACTGCGTGGCGCCGAGTGTCAGCTAGTCGACCTCGCTCAATCACGCGCTAGCGGCGCGAAAGAACTTCGCAAACGACGCCAATAGCGCTTTCGGTTGATTGCTGCCGGGCAGATCCTCGCGCCCCAAGAGTACGTCCACGCTAACTTTGTAAAGGCGAGACGCTTTAAAAAGAATTTCAATCGGTAGCGTCCGCTGTCCCTTTTCAATCTGCGCAAGATAGCTATGGGAGATCCCGAGCTGCACCGCGGCGACCCGCAATGATAGCGCTCGCAGCCGTCGGGCGGCTTCGAGCTGTCCGCCGACGATCTGCCGGAGCTCTACCGGAAACTGAGACGAAAACTCACGCATTACGACGTTCATCCTCTGCCGGCACGTCCTCCAACGTAACCTGCGCTAATTCCGGAATGTCAAGTGACAGCATCTTGCTGCACGAATTTGGCCAGTGCGAACGGATCTGCTCGATTGCCCACTCTGCATCAATGATTGCTGCATTGATTTGAGGGCTGTCTCGCAACGGGAGGAGTAGATCGCGGACTGCTTGCAGATGTGCGAGATGTTCATCACGTCGGGACAGGACGGTCGCGATGCTTCTGCTCGAAGGCATTACGAAGAGGAGAAGTGTACGGCAATCGTTCAACGCCTTTGCCTGCCCAGTACGATTTGTCCACCACTGCTGAACGCGGACAACTATTTCATCGGCTGGGGCGCGCGCGATCTGCCATAACTCGAGTGAGCCGACGATAAGTAGGTACTCGACGCAGATTACGTCGATGGCATCACGGATCGGGTGGAGCACCAACGGCAACAGCCAGAATAGAGCGAGGTAGTGGAGGCCCACAAGGAAAAGTGCCGACAGTGCAATCCGTAGTTGTCTTGCGTGTAGAGCGAGCCAGACAGAAAACTGATTCGGCGAACCAATCGATTCAAGTTGCTCGTCGAACTTCCTAACCCACTCGAAGAAACCCTTTACATGTTGGGCTAGATCGACTGCATTACTCCCGGCCGATGCTGGATAGAAAGCTCGAAGTGTTCGTCTTCTGATCCAAGCTCGCCGGAGGAGTTTGCCAATCTCCAATACTACGGTGCCGAGTAGCGACGTCAGGATGGCTCCGACGACGGGGTGCTGCGTGTATAAGAAGTACGCGCCGTGAAGGCTTCGAGAGAGCTGGAAAAGCACCCAAGCCACGGCATACTCTGTACACAAATAGCGAACAGCGTGTCAAGCCCTTTCACCCAAAGCTTAGGCGGGAAGGGAACGTTAGGCGGACCGATAGGGCGCGATGTTGCCATCGGTCGCTCATAGTCACGCCACCGTCTGCGGCGATCACCGAGATTTTGCACCGGCTGTTAACCAGGCGCTCCGGGATTCGCGGCGTGGTTAACAGGTTCTATTAAACACTCTGCCGACTCTCTCCCCGGAGAGGCTCTCTGAGAGCGAAATTCTGCCTGGTCGACGTAAGAACGGCTTTCTCAGTCGCCGCCCTGGTTAACAGAGGGGCGCTGAGCTTCGGTAACTCGAACTCGCAAAGCCTCGCGACATCACGCGGATTCGCGCCGCTCCTGTAGGGAGGCAGCGCGGCCAATCCGCGGAGAGACATTTGGTGTTCAGAGGAGTTGGCTCGGCAGTGAATTCGGAAACCGAAACTCTCTGTCTCGGGAACTTGGCGGGTCGCTGGTCGGAGAGAATTTTGTCACCAAAAACGCGGGGGATTTTGTCACCAAAAACCGGGGGGTGCCGAGAAAATCAGTCACGGTTTCAGGTACCTGGGAGATTTGTTCTACGAAAATTCGCAGTGGCTCCTGGGACAGAATAGAAACCCGCAGTCATCTCGCTGGGGAATCCGGGAAACTCCGGGCGAGAGCGCTCGAACTGCCGATTTCCCGCAATGCGGCCCTCTGTCGGAGTGAAGGCTGTTTTGAGCACGACGCGCCGGGGGCGACATGAGCCTGGCCAAGCTGCGGTAGTCTTTGCAAAGGCACACTCTCATGACTGAAGCCGCAGATTTCAAGCGAGTGATCGACGCCTGTGTCGAGAAGCACCTGCGGAATTTTGCCGATCGCGCGGAGCGGCCCACTATCTTCCATTTTCTTCTCGAACTTCAGCAGTACTTGTTCGATCATCTTTGCAGAGCTTGCGACGTTCCGAATGGGAGTGAAGATCTAAAAACCTCATCGGGACTTCGAGCCGTAACGTATTTCTCTTGGGAACCGCGAGAACAGATATTCCAGGTTCGGCGAACCTACCCAACCGCGATGGATCTGATGTCCTATTCGGTATGCTACCCGGAATGGGGAGCAGTTGGAGCGATGTTAGATGCACTCCGCGAAGGGTCGGGAAGGGGCACGACACGATTCCCGGTCAGAGTATTCTCGCTTGATGAGTCAAGCTATTTCGAGCAACGCGCGCTGCCGTACCTGCTGGAAACTCAGAAGCTTAGATTCAATCGGATTATCGCGATCCCGGTCTTCTCGGAGCTTGGATATCAGCAATGGCGCTCGGAACGCATCTTTTTTTTTGAGAAGGAACTTTTGGGGATCTTTCTTGCCTTCGTCAAGTGCGAGAATGGGGAGGAAATGGAGATAGGCGAGTCTTTAGTCGAATCCATCCAGTACTTTTCGGAACGGGTAGGTAGGGTAGTCAACGAGCAGGAATCCAGGTTCACCAAGTTTGAGGAACAGGGTCGAGAATGGACGCTGTCGGATATTTGGAAGAGCGGTAAGGTTCGCGCGAATTTTATCTCGCTTCGTGTCGCCCCGCGTTCCGACGATCCACCCACCTCCATCTCTATCCGGTCCTTATCGGCCTTTCTGGTGCAATCACTGCGTGGTCGCTTCTATTTGGTCGAGGTGTCCGAAACGGGTGATGCGGGCCCTGTAACACTGTACGCTGCCCCATCGAAAGATCTGATCGACGAGTGCGGAGCGCATAACAATCATCTGCTGAGGACGTTTAAGAGCGACCTGGAGCGGGGGCTGCGCTCGATTGGAATGGTCAGCTCAGAGTTGAGCTATGCGACGATCGCCAAGAACTTTGACCTTCAGGTCGATTGGGTGCTACCAACAACAGATTGAGCCTAGCCTCTAGATTCAGGGCGTGCTCCCGTGAGCCGCGCACCCCACCGGGCGCAAGTTGCCGCCGAGACGTGTTTTCCGGACTAGTGACCGCGGTCGATCTGGCGAAGGCAGTAGTTCGCAACCTTCGCAAGGAAGGCATCGTCACAACCGCTGTGCGACTCTATGAATTCGTGAGCGGAGTTGTGGTCGTCCGCTGCCGCTGCCGCACACACGTAGATCCAGCGCTTCGAATCCGGCTGCGCACCGCTGCTTAGACGTGAGCGGAGGCCGGAAAGAAGATCACCATTCGCACCGTGCCATGCCTTTGTTTCGTGAAGAAACTCTGCCCAGTGCTCGCACACGAAACTGAAGAGAGCGTCGTGTTGCGCAGCCGAAAGGTCGGCGATGTCGAGCAGCCGCCAGAGGGCCGCATGTCGTACACTGAAGTCTGAAGAATCCCGCCAAAGGTTTCTCATGGTCTCTTGGACGCGCGTGTCATAGGAGAAACGGTGCAGAAGGTTTATGGCGAGAAGCCGCGTGCCAGGAGACTTGTCATTGCAGATTCGGAGGAGTGTAGGAATGTCGTCGGCGCTAATGAGTTTTCGGGCTGAATCGATCTCGGGCCGACGATTGACGGAAGCTGCTTCGGAACTTGTTACGTCCTGGTCGATCAGAAGTCGACGAACGATGTCTGCGATGTGCTCCATTGTGCTCTCCTAATTGCGTCGTTGACTACTGGAGCTTCCGAGTTGAAGCCCGATTCTTGTCAGGCCGCTTGTCTCGTGCGCGACGGTGTGGGTTCCTGTCGGGTCTCGCTGATTTCCGCCCGCAACTAGTTTCCTATCGTCGAAATCACTTGTGGAAGCCCAATCCCGACAGCATGACTGAGCCAGTACCGCACGGTCTTTTCTTCCTTGATAGTGCAGCGAACCCCACCGCCGCTCCTACGCAGAAAATCCCAAAGCGGTTCCCTGATTCGGTCGATCTGTTCCTGGGTGCCCTGCGCTGTGAAGATGCTCGCCTTCCCCCACGGCTTTGGAATGGTGCCTTTGAGCATTCCGATCTCACGCAGCTTCTTCAGTAAACGTGGGTCCGAGCGCTCTGAATCGAGCGTGACGTGAATTTCGCTCTCGCGGAAAGCTGATGGCGAAGGCGAGCTCATTTCGAGCCGGAAAGGGAGGGGGTTGGATCGATAGGGCGCTTGGGGGAGAGCTTCGCGAAACGTGACACACTCGCACTCGACGTACCCTCGGCGAATCGCCTGACCTTCGTCCAGTAGTGCGAAGACGAAATCGCTTACCTTTTTGTACTCCCGTGAGGAGAAGGTCTTGTAGGTGAGGTGATGGTCGTGGCAGAAGTCAGCGGCATTCGTCTCAAAAGTGCTCGGTTCCAGCGCGTACTCGACTCGCACGAAGCCCTCCGCGAGAAGAAGCTCCTCGAACGACGTAGCGGCGTCGATAGGATCGACGTGGATGTGAAATTCGCTTCTCGAAGCGGCTTGAGCGTGCGCAGACGTGTCCATGTTTGGTGTCTCAGTGCGCGCGAGCGCAGAGCAGAGCGTAATCCGGCAGCGGGCTCTCGCCACCAGCCGGCGAGCAAGAGGCGATTCCGAGTCTACCAAGCGACTGGGCGGACGCGACGGAAAATCCTGATTTGGTCAGGTACTGAAGGTACGTTTGCGGCCTGCGATGATACTTCACCACGTTATCGACCAGCCACGTGTGCGGGCGAGGTCCTTCGGTATTCCAGAGATCGCGTTTCTCGAATGGGCTGACGTTGGTTCCCAGTAGTGAAGTGATCAAGGGGTGGCTTACGGTCAGGACCAACGTGCCGTCAGGACGGATCCACTCCGAGCAACGGCGGAATACTTCATCAACGGGCTCGACATAGTGCAGCGCCAGCGAGCTGACAATCACGTCGAAAGGGCGGCCGCCCCAGCGGAAGTCCTCGATCCTTTGTTCCAGGATCTCCGCATGTGCGGTCGTGCCGAGTCGGGTGCGCGCTCTCGCCGACATCCGTGAGGAAGCATCGACGCCGACGACGAGATCCGCACCGCAGTCGAGCGCGTAGCGGGCGAAACCTCCCGTGCCGCAGCCGAGGTCGAGAATCCGTTTGCCCGCGAGCGGCGGCAGCAGCCGCCGAACCGCCGGCTGTTCAATCGTGTCGTTCTTGCAGCCGGCCTCGCTTCGATATCGAGCGTATGCCTCGAACATCTCGGGCCGATCATACAGAACGTCATTCATTTTTCCGCTACCTTGACCTTGGAGGCGTGCGCCGCCAGCACCACGTCATTTGTGTAGACGCTCTCGAGTCCCGGAATATTCTTCAACTCGCCGAATTCGTGGAAGACGGATGCGGTACTTGTCCAGGTTTCCTTCTTCATTACTCCGGCCGTCGCGGGATCCTTCGACAGGAGACGATCCTTGGTTACTTCCCACACCTTGATTTCGGAATCACGCTTCAGGTTGGGATTGTACTTCAGAACGATGTCTACAACCTCTGCCGCAGGCATGTCACGCGCGGTCTCGATCGATTTCAGCATGGCCCGTATAAAAGCCTCGATCTGAGGTCGTTTAGTTCTGAGCGTCTCTTCGCTGACGAAGACGACGTTGCCGCCCACGTCAATCCCGTAGTCGTGAGGATCGATCACGTTGACTGGGTAGCCCTTCATCTCGGCGACGATCGGCTGGTTCGAGATGTAACCCGCCGTCCATACGTCAATAGTCCCAGCGAGAAATGGCGCCAGATCCGCGCCGATGCTCACCTCCTGAAGCGACTTCCGGTCGACGCCTTCCTTCGCCATCAGCGCCTGGTAGACCGTCGCCGTATCCGAGCCCGGTATCCAGCCAATCTTCTTGCCAACAAATTGTTTCGGGCTGGTGATGCCGGAGGATTTCAGAGCGAGGAACACAACGCCGGACGACACATATTCCTCGGCGATTGCGACCACCGGAATCCCGTGTTGACGCGCGAGCAATATCTGCCCGTAGCTGGCCAATCCCAGGTCGTCCTCACCGACGGCTACGGATTTGATAGGGTCGATGCCGACGCCTCCTGGTCGTATGTCTACTTTCAGGCCCTCGGCCGCAAAGAGGCCTTTCTCCTCGGCGACTAGGTGGTGGGCGAAGGAGCTGTAGATGAACCACTTCAGGCGGAGAGAGATGTTTGCGGCTGGGACTTGTTCTGCAGCCGCGTTACCAGCGGTGATGAGCAGGGCCGCGAGGCTGACGAGTCGCACGAAGCGCCGGATTGACGGCAAGGCTCTGCAGTTCGATTTCATGACTTTGACTCCATGTAGTTTTGCAGTGGAATCTCCAACAGGCGTATTGCACTGAATGCTCCGATTCCGAGGAACGCGCTCAGGATCGCGGCGCCGAAAAGTAGCGGCGAGTTCAAATTCGCGGCCGCAATCATCATCGTAACTCCGAGTCCCTCTCTAGCTCCCGAATACTCGGCAATAAGGCTGCCGAGGACGGCCATCGGCGCCGCGATGCGAAGTCCCGCAACCGCAAACGGCACGCACCTCGGGAGAGAGAGTTTCACGACCGTTTGCCAGCGCGATGCGCGCAATGTGCGAAACAGGTCGCGGTCGGTTGGCGGGATCGCAGCCATTCCTTCGACTAAGGCGATCAGCATCGGGAACACCGCGACAATGGCAGCAAGCAGGATCTTCCCCTGCACACCGTAGCCGCACCAGATCAGGAACACCGGAGCCAGTGCGGCTACTGGAATGGACTTCAGTGCGATCGCCGCGCCGAGTACGGGCTTCAAAGTCCTCGGCTGCAAGCTGACGAAGATTCCGATTCCGAGTGCGACCGCAGCGGCCAGCAGGAACCCGGCGATCGCTTCTAGGGCGGATACGAGGGTCGCAGTCGCGAGAAGACTGCGCTCGGACACGACGGTTTGGAAGACTTCGATCGGTGTGGGGAGGAGATAGCTCGGGATCTCGAACAGCCGACAAGCCAGCGCCCATGCGGCGACGAACGCCAAGAATGTGAACAATCGAGAGGACATGCTTCCTACAACCTTACCTGCGACACGTCGCACGATTGTTGAAGCAAGGCGCGACCGAGGCGTCGCGCTTCAATGAGTTGAGGATGATCTGGATTTGCAAGGCGGTCCCGCCTCGGCAGATCAATGTCGATGGTGCCGACAATCCGGGCCGGTCGCTGGGAAAGCACGACGATGTGATCGCATAGAAGTGCGGCTTCGCTGATCGAATGCGTGACGATCGCCACGCAATTGCGGAATGTCTCATTCAGCTCCACCACAAGAGCATGCAGGGATTCCTTGGTGATCTCGTCGACCGAGGCGGTCCATTCGTCGAGCAGTAAAACGTCGGCCTTCTGGGTAAGGGCCCTGGCGATTGCCGTGCGCGCTTGCATGCCGCCCGAAACCTCTGACGGCCTGAATCGCTCGAAGCCTTTCAGCCCAACGGCTGCTAACACCTCCTCAGCGCGAGCGTGGCGCTCTCCGGAAGCGACCCCCTCGATCTCCAGTGGGAGAGCGACATTTTCGAGAAGGTTGCGCCACGGAAGGAGTGCGTAGTTTTGAAAAACGACGGCGGGCCGCGCGAACTGCGGAGACCGCCCGCCAATTAGGATGGATCCCTTCGTTGGCGCGTCCAGTCCTGCGATGAGTCGCAGTAGCGTGGTCTTGCCGCAGCCCGAGGGGCCAACGCAGCCGGTGATCTGGCCGGGGCCGATCTCAAGGCTGAGGTCGGCGATCGCTTCGAGGGCGCCCGCAGGGCCCTCAAAGGACTTCTTCAGTCCAGACACCAGTACGATTGGACTGGCAAGCGTCATTGCTCAGTCATCCAATGCGGCCCTGCTTTCGAGCAGGGGTTGCAGCTGGTGTAGCGACGGTTCCGTACGAAACGCGTGTGTTAGGTAAGTGTGACAGTGCTGAGCTAGATTTGCTCCGTCAGTCGGCAGCAGGATTTCTCCGCCGCGCGATGACCCAAGAGTCGAGGGAAACTTGGCGAAAAGCTTGTATTCGCGTCTGGGAAAGCGGCCGGTCGCGTAGTATCCGAATCGAAGACCGAGACACCAGAGCGGGCAATAGTCCGGCCGCCACAGCACGCAGTTCGCCATCGCTTCCCCGGACCCCGCTGCCTTCAGGTTTCTCTGGAGAATCTTGAACTGTTCATCGGGATCGAATTCCGGATAGTCCGGCATGGCGCTTAGGAAAGTCCGTACGGTACTCCTGCTCGGACGCACGTGCAGGAGTCTAGCGCCTCGCTGCAGCGCAGCAGCCAATACCGCCCCGATAGCGCTCCAGCCTTCGCGCGTGCATTCCAGCGGCGGCTCGGCCAATGAAAACACAACCACGAGGTCGTCGCGGTTAAGACTCGAATACAAGAATTCGACGCTTCTGCTGATTGTCAGGCTTCGCTTTCTTGGATCCTTTTCGGCGTCGCGTTCAACAATGAGCCTAGGATTTTCGACGAGAGATCGTTCGCCTGTCTTCTCGAAGCGGAAGTCCGTCTCTAGCTGTGCCTCATTGACGCCGAGAAGGACGGCAACAGCTCTCAACGTAGACTCGGAATAACGGTTTCGGGACAACTGCTCGCGAAACGCGCTCAGCTTCAGTTTCTCGTTGCTGCAGAAGTCCTCCTGCGTCCACCGAGCGACGGCCAACTCACGCTTTATCTGCTCTTTGAGGGGCGGACGGGGTTCCGGAGGAGTTCTCTTTGCCATTGCTGTTCCTGATGGGCCTCGCACTCGCGCCCAGTCGGCAAAACTGTCACGGCCTGCTTCCGCCGGCAACTTATTTATCCGGTCCAGTCAGTTAGTTAACCAAAAACATTGACGAGAAGTCGTACGCCCTGCTAGAGAAGGGCTATGCGGCGCACCGGCGGTAACCACGCAGCGAACAAGTCGATCGCAGTCCCGCCTGCGCGGGGCACCTGCATTGTGCTCGTGGTGGTTCCCTCCGGCGTTCCGCAGACCAGCAGGACGCCTGGCCATGGCCAAGCTACCGAAAAGGATGAGTTTTTCCTGAACTGGAGGGCTGCCGGAACCTAAGGAGGTGAGACAGAAAGTTTGTTTTGCACGATTTCGCTGGGGTCGAGAACTGAAGAGAGAGGTGCGCGGCGGTTGACGCCGCCGCGCACCGAGTCTCCGACGGGTCACCCAGGTCGGAGGCCGCTCCGTAAGAAAGCGTAGCGGCCAGCCCAGTAGTCCGCAACCCAAGTTCATCCCACGCTCGAGGGTTCCCGCACGCCGGAGGCCGCTCCACTCCTCCTCGCCGCGATGCCGAGCATTCCGAAGCTTCCCGCGCACCCTGCGGGTGAGCCAAGGCCGCATCACAACCGGCCCTAGGAGGACACGAATGGATTCCCCCACTTTTCTCTCCCGTTTCAAGCGCACCGGGAAAAGGGTCAGCGGCTTTCTGGCTTTCAGTTATGGACTGACTGTGACGCTGACTCTGGGTATCGCATCAACTGCAGCCGCCGCGGTGCCGACTACCCCGACCGGCACGACGCCCGGCAGCACGACAAGCCCCGGTCCGACTACTTCGAGCACTTCGGTGCCGCTGGGCTGGAACTCGGTCAGCGGCGCGACGTACTACGACCTCGGGGTGAAAGATCTCGCTGCCGGCACGCTGGTGGTCGACACGACGACTACCGGCACTTCGTACTCGGCCAGCCTGGCAGCGGGCAAGACGTACAGATGGAACGTCGCAGCCTGTAATGCCTCGGGCTGTTCGGGCTACACGACGGTCCTGTACTTCCAGACGCCGTCGGCGGTCACTGTTCCGGCGATGCCGACGGGGACGACACCGGGCAGCACGACGAGCCCCGGCCCTACGACCTCGGGGACGACGGTCGGACTGGGCTGGAACGCGGTCTCCGGCGCGACGTACTACGACTTCGGAGTCAAGGATATCGCCGCCGGCACGCTGGTGGTCGACACGACGACTACCGGCACTTCGTACTCCGCTGCCCTGGCAGCGGGCAAGACGTACAGATGGAACGTCGCAGCCTGCAATGCCTCGGGCTGCTCAGGCTACACGACGCTGCTCTACTTCCAGACGCCGTCGGCGGCCACGGTGCCAGCGATGCCGACGGGGACGACGCCGGGCAGCACGACGAGCCCCGGCCCTACGACCTCGGGGACGACGGTCGGCCTGGGCTGGAACGCTGTGACCGGTGCGACGTACTACAGCTTCGGCGTCACCGACATCGCAGCGGGTGTACTGGTGGTCGACAAAACGACGTCCGGAACCTCGTACTCGGCCAGCCTGTCGGCGGGAAAGAACTACAGGTGGAACGTTGCCGCCTGCAACGCGTCGGGCTGCTCAGGCTACACGACGCTTCTCTACTTCCAGACCCCCTCGGCGGCCACGGTACCAGCGACGCCGACGGGCACGACGCCGGGAAGCACGACGAGTCCCGGGCCGACGACCTCGGGAGCGACGGTGGGCTTGGGCTGGAACGCCGTGACTGGTGCGACGTACTACAGCTTCGGCGTCACCGACATCGCCGCGGGCGTGTTAGTGATCGACACGACGTCGACCGGTACCTCGTACTCGGCCAGTCTGTCGGCGGGAAAGAAGTACAGGTGGAACGTTGCCGCCTGCAATGCTTCGGGCTGCTCGGGCTACACGACGCTCCTCTACTTCCAGACGCCCTCGGCGGCTACGGCACCGGCGATGCCGACGGGGACGACGCCAGGCAGTACGACCAGCCCCGGACCTACGACTTCGGGTACGACAGTGGGCCTGGGCTGGAACGCCGTGACCGGCGCGACGTACTACAGCTTCGGCGTCACCGACATCGCCGCGGGCGTACTGGTGGTCGACACAACGACGACCGGAACCTCGTACTCGGCCAGCCTGTCGGCGGGAAAGAAGTACAGATGGAACGTCGCCGCCTGCAATGCCTCGGGCTGCTCGGGCTACACGACGCTCCTGTACTTCCAGACGCCGAGCGTGGTCGCCAGCCAGCCCGCGAAGCTGACTGCACCATCGCCCGGCAGCGCTTTCTCGGGGACCTCGGCAACCTTCAAGTGGTCGACGGGTACCGGTGTGACTGACTACTGGTTGTACGTGGGCAGCTCGGCAGGCGGGAATGACTTCTATAGCCAGGATCAGGGGACGAACCTCTCCGTGACCGTGAGCGGATTGCCGACGGATGGGCGCGTTCTCTACGTCACGCTCTGGTCCTGGATCGGCGGTGCATGGCAGAACACGAACGCTACCTATACTGCCTATACCGCATCGTCACAGAGTGGGACTGAGCTGAGCCCGGGAAGCACGATCGCGAATCGTGCCATCGCTCTCGGCGAACAGCACCGCTACCGGTTCCCCATGGTCCTGGGGCGCACGTACTTTGTCGTGGCGATTCCTGGCGCACACCCTGCGACGGACGTGGATCTGTACACGTCGAACAACAGCAACCTATCGACGACCGCGTACCAGTGCGCCCCGCGAGAAACCGGGACGACCCCTGAGGTTTGTAAGTTCGTCGCCTCCTTCACGGGGACCTACTGGTTGTTGGTGAACGGTACGACCGCGGGAAGATATATGCTCTCGGTGTTCGAGCAGTACAGCGGTCAGCCCGTGCCTACGGCAAGCGTGTTCGACAGTCCGGTTGCTCCGCCCGCGGCAACTGAAACCGATACGGATGCAGATGGATGGTACTCCGCGCAGGACTTCGGAGAGTGCAACACGTCCACGATCCCGCCCAAGCTGCATCTCGGAGAAGACTGGAATCGTTCCGGGCCCGACCGCGGTGAGGTGGTGCGTGCCGTCGCAGACGGCGTGGTGACCTACGTGGCCCAGCCGCTTGCCTCCGATGGCACGCCCAGTGATTCGTGGAAGGGCGTCCTCGTAGTCAGGCACGCCGCGCCCACGGCGACTCCGTTCCTGGTCCCTGCAGGTTCCAGGGCGACTTCGACCTGCACGTCCGCGAAGAACTGGTCGCAGAGTAAGGTCTCAACGGCGTGGTCCTTCTACGGCCATCTGGACAAGTGCTGGACCAATACGCCTCTGACAGGGTGCCCGTCGGCCGGAAGCCTGAGGTCCTGGTTGCGCGTTGGCGACGTCGTCCGTCGCGGACAGCCGATCGGGATCATCGGTGAGACTCCGCTCGGCAGCACCGGGTCGCACTCCCACATCGAAATGTGGACCTCACCGCTGACGCCGCCGGGTACCGGTTACTCGAATGATCTCACGGGTAGGACGGACCCGACGGCGTTCTTCAACGCAAACTGACCGCGGCAACTAGTCGTTATGAGCGTCCCGCCCTGCAGGTTCTTCTGCAGGGCGGGACTGGAGCGGGCAGGGCATGCGACGAAGTCGCGCGGCTCGGTATCGCAGCATCGACGTGGTGCGATACGCGGGAACAGAAAATCGTCACGGCAACTCCGTCGCGGCGGCTGGGTGCCCGCCCGGACACCACTCGACCACTCCATCCTTGATCCAGAAATGGCATCCGCACGCATTTGTCTGATGCACGCTCGGCGATACGGTTGGCCGCGTCCAGAAGTCGGTCAGGACCGCCCAGCGAGGCCGTCGCTGAGGATTCAGCGACAGCGAGATCGCCGAGCCGCAACCGCCAGGACACAATAGGCACGCCCATTTCCGTACCTCGCCGTCGATTACGATCACCATCTCGTCTGACTTCAGCGCGCCGGGACCGGGATGTTCTCGGTGCATGACGGCGACAAGGTCGAAGTCGAGCCAGCCGATTCTCCGCAGCAGTTTGGCAATGCGTTTCCTGAGCAGCGTCACCCCATTATCCCAAGGAATGGGTCGGTGTCTGCACGGCCCCATGCGGATGTGCCCACGCAGACCGGGCAGCCGTCGTTGCGCTTCGGGGCAAGACTCCGGTCATCACCGGCATGGAAGCGCCGTATGTGGTTCGGGATCATCCCATCCGGACCACGGTAGCCGGTGATCGCGTCGACCATCTCGTTCACCGCGACGCAGGCCATCTCGGTGGTGAACGTCACCACCGCTGGAGCCGGGTCGCCTGCACCGATGACGTAAGCCTCTGCCTTGCGCTTGCTGAATTCTTCCGGGTCCGCACGTTCGAGCGCCTCTTCGGCCGCGCGCCGTGGGTTGATGACGCCGCTGCAGAGAAGGCAAGGCCGTCCCGGCGAGAGCGTTGTTACCCTGCCGTTGATATCGTGGCCGTCTCTGGCAGCGGCCATCCTCAGGCCGACGTCGATGACAGGGATACCGTAGTAGTAGGCGAGGCGGTTCAGCATCGCGCGTCCGGAATGGTCATCTGTGCAGCCGAAAACGAAGTCGCACGACTTGATCGCGTCCCGCATCTCGCGGGAATTCGCCCATGCTTTCCTCGTTACGACCTGGGTGCCGAGGCCGGCGGCTGCGATTTCGCGTTCGGCGAGCGAGACCTTCGCCAGTAGCTCATCGACATCGCTCCGACGGGACCCATGCACTCGGTTTAGATTGCTGGTCTCGACCACGTCATCATCGAGTAGCAGTAGGTACCCGACGCCAAGGCGCGCCAGGAGCATCGCCACGGCACTGCCCGTGCCGCCAAGCCCAACGATCGCGATCCGCAGGCCGCGTAAGGTCGGGTTGAACGACAGGCCGAACAGCCTTGCCTGGCGGTCCAGGTGTTCGGTGTTGGCGGCGACGGCCGCATCCATCGTCCACCTAGTGAACCGGCCACCGACGCGCTGTACGTTCACCGCGTCGACGGGGGGCGCGTCGCCGCGCCAGAGTCGCGCTCGGATTGAGCCATCGCCGCCGAGCACGATGCTGACGAGACCGAGGACACCCTTCACCGCTGCGGTGCGCGCGAGCTTGGTTTCGTTCGCGGTGTCCTGCTCCGAGAAGAAGGCCGTGCTGCCGGGATGGGTGTGGACAATGGCCGGTACCAAGCCAGCAGTGAGGGCGTCGCAGAGCAGCCTCATGTAACCGGCGGTGCTCCATGTGACGTGCTCTGCAGACGTGCTTACGAATGCCGTCGACTCGATGTCCCGGAACTGGTGCGATACCAGCCGTGTTCGCGCTCGGCCTGTCCAAGGATCGGAGGCGATGTCCGACACTCCGAGTAGCATGTAGGCCGCTGTCTCAGCGGAACCGCTGGCGAGCATCTGTCGGAGGCGCGAGTTGTGTGGCTCGAGCACCGTGAGATCGAGAACGGGGGCCATCAGCGTGCCCTCTCGATGGCGTAGCGGGCGCGCGCGATCATGGTGTGGAGCCCGTCGATACCGGGACGCCACTCTCCGCAGTGGCGCGACCACCTCTGCCACGACTGCCCGCTGAATTGGTGCGCATGGTCAGCGCGTTCCGGGTAGCGCCCCGTCTCCGCGAGACGAACCCATGGGTCCATGAAGAACATGTCGGGGCACGCGTCGGGATAGCCGCCTGGGAGAATGATTAGCAGGTCGACGTGGTCGCGGTCGTACTTGTGCGGCGGCAGCTGGAAGCCCTCGATGACGACGCCTACCTGGCCGCCGTGGCCGACCAGCCGGTGGGCGATTCCGTGCTGCTCGAGGTAGTTGCGGTCCGCCTCCGGAAGGGCCGTCAGCCCCTCCGTCGTCTCCTTGATGACAGTGATGAAACGCTCGATGCCGGGCTTCGATAGATCGACCGGGTCGGTGTCGCCGATTTCGACATCCTGCCCACCGCGTACCTCAAGGTAGATCGCGTACTTCGGACCGACGGCGGCGAGACGGCGCAGGATGGCGCCGGTGATCAGCGCCTTGCCCCACTCCTGCTGCTTGTTGTCGATGGTGAACTTGAAGAGTCGATCGGTGCGAAAGTAGATGAACCTTTCCGTTCCGTGGCCGCGGAGATCGAACGGCTCGTCGAGCCGCAGGTCTTCAAACTCGCCGTTCGGTAGCACGGCGCAGACGCTGAATTCATCGACGGGACGGGCCCCCGCGGCGTCGAGCACCTGACGGCCCAGGGGCACCGGGTCCGTCACTTCGACAACGCGGTAGTTCAGAGTTTCGTCCGCGACCTTGATCAGGTAGGCGCGGGCGGGATGCAGTGGACGGTCTTCGCGGATAGCCGTCTCGAGGTCATCGACGTCGGGACGGCTGGTGGGAGCGGGGGAAGATACACTCATATGATTGAACCTCTGTTTGAATTTCTGTCTAGCGATGGTCCGGTATGGGCCGTCTACGACAGGTCAATCAGAGCCGGACAACCCGACCGGTAACTCGACTCGCTAGATTGTGAATCTTTTTTCGATGGACCCGTCGGGCACGGGGCCGCAGATGAAGAACGCTGGGCACCGGGGACAAGTCCGAGGAGACTCGTCCCGCGGAAAGCGCCCAGCACGGATCTCGTCCAAGGCCTTCTCTGCTGTGGACTTCCGATCGGCGAGGGTTTTCGGCTTCATGCCGACCATTCTGACAGTGGCGTCGCCCAGATGAACGAATTCCACCACGCAACCGGGAATGGTCTCGTGCGCCGCCAGCGCGAAGACGGCGGCGGACACAGTTTCCAGTTCCTTCGAGGAAGCGTGTCCCGTCCGGATCATCCGAAAACGAGTGTGGCCGTCCTTTCCGGTCAGCACGTCGTCGGGTCGGACAACAATCTCGCCGCCGGACACACCCAGCCGCAACTCGGTCGACAGCGACTTCGCGTACCCGTCGCGGGATTCGATGAAAAAACCGACGAGCTGTCTCGCGATGACCATGAAGTCGTCGGAGTAGCCGTGATCCCCTAATCGTTGCTGGTCCCATGCTTCGGCGAGGCGAGACTCGACTTCCGAAGGCGACGGCGCCGCCGACGGCTCACCGGTGAGCCAGTCGACGATGGATCTCACCGCATCATGCATCTGCATAAACGGCGTTTCGTTTCGTCTCCCGCCGAGTTCGAGCACGTGGGTGTAGAAGAAACGTCGAGGGCACCGCTCGAAGAGTCCCAGCTTGCGCTCCGTGAGCAGGACACCTTCGGGAAACTCCACCGGAATGGGCACGTCGTCGGCGGCGCGGGGCAACGTGAGCTTCGGTGTCACCGGTGTGCTGTCGATCCTGCCGCCGAGCCGATCGATGAAAGGCGACCGCCCGCGTGCGTGTCCGTTGGATTTTTTCGTTGGCGAATAGAGGATCAGGCGGTCTCTGGCGCGCGAGAGCGCGACGAAGAACAGGCATTCCTGCTCTTCGACATGTCCGGCCTTAAGTACCTCGATCCCCGTGCCGGACACGCCTTCCACCATCCCGTCCGGCGGTGCGCATCCCTTCACATGATTGGGCGATCTGGGGAGCGTGTCCGAGTTCATGCCCGGGATGTGGACCGCAAGGAACTCGAGCCCCTTGCTGCCGTGGATCGTCATGAGTCTGACCGCATCGATACTCTGCGCCGCGGCAGGTAGCTGGCGCAGGTCCCGCTCGTCCGACAGAAGCACGAGCCGGCGTATGCGGTCCAGCAGTCGCGTGATCGGCAGACCGGCTGCGAGCGGCTGCGCCCTTACAAAGTTCATGAACTGCCAGATTGCGACGCCGCGCGCCCGGAGGGCGACTTCCCCCGATTGTGCTATTCCCGCCCCGATGCGGGTTCGGTCGAGCAAAAGCTTCGCGAGCACCATCCAAGGGTTGGATGTTGCGTCGAACCCGTTGAGGGCCTGCTGCAGCGTGCCGAGCACTGCGACGGCGGTGGACGAAAGCCCCGCGATGCCGTCGATCGCATCGAGCCATTGAAGCGGTCGCTCCTCGCTGTCCTTTAGGTGGGCGATCACGGTCGAGACGTCGGAAAGTTGCAGGGGAAATTCCGGCATAGTCCCGACGCGAACCAATCCCATCGCTCGGCGATCGGCGAGCATGGACAGCAGCGAAAGGAGTTCCTGAACTTCGTCTCGCTCGAAGAGGCTACCCAGGTATAGGACCGGGATGCCCATACTTTCGAGTCCGGCGGCCATCCGTCCGAGCCGCTCATTGCCGGTGCAGAGCAGAGCCTGATCGCGGTACGACATTCCTGCCGCGCGATGCTCTTGAATGGCCTCGGCGATCGCCGCGATCTCAGCAGATGCCATCTCAACCGCGCGGTACTCCGGCTTGACGCCGGAGGCGCCTCGGTCGGCCTTCAGCCTGACGTCGTCACCAGCGGCCGCCTTCATGTCGCGGCCGGCGAACTCGACGAAGGCATCGACGATCTCTTCGCTGGAGCGGTAGTTGATACTGAGGCGGTCACGCTTGCCGCCAGGAAAGTCTTCTCTGCCGAACTGCGCCACATTGACCGATGACGCGCCACGAAAACGGTAGATCGACTGCTTAGCGTCGCCAACGACCCACAGATTTTCCCCGGACCCGGCGATGGCCTTGAGCAGGCGAACGCTCGCACGGTTCACGTCCTGGAATTCGTCGATGAGGACGTGCTGATGGCGGGCGCGCAAAAGGTTCAGGACCTCTTCATCACGCTCGATGAGCCGCACCGGCATCGACACCAGATCCCCGAAGTCCAAGCATCTCCGCTCCTCCTTGAGCGATTCGTAGTATGCATAGACCTTGGCCACCTCTTGGCATTTTTCAGCCGCCTCCTGCTGTTCGGGTGTTCTTGCGGCGCGGAACATGTCGTCCGATAACTCGGCATATCGCCGGGCGCAGACGACTTCGTCCTTGGCGCGCGAGATAGCGGCGAGAATGTCACTGATCTCGAAAGAGGGATCCCACAGATTTTGGTAATGGGTGAGCGCAAGCCGCGGAAAGCCGTCCGCCAGCAGATCGATCGCCTCCGTGCGGTCCATCAGTCGTGGGTTTGGTGGCAGGTTAAGCCGCTCGTGAAAGCGACGGATGATATCGAGGCCGAACGAATGGAAGGTGCCGATCCACATCGCGGCCGCTGCCTGCGGCCGCTTAGCCGCGATCCTGTCCGAGAGCTCGCCAGCCGCTTTGTTTGAGAAGGTCAGTACGAGGATGTTTTCGGCCGGCACCTTCTTCTCTTCGAGAAGCCACTCTACTCGGCCGACAAGAGTCTGCGTTTTTCCAGTGCCCGGTCCGGCTTCCAACAGGTACGGCGAGCCCCAATGCTCGGCAGCGCACTTCTGTTCACTGTTGAGATCCTGCTCCTCGCGACCATGCAGGTCGAGCGTCACCGGCGGCAACAGGAGCGCGTCGAGCAACTGAAGAGCTACCACATCGAACGGCGCGCCGAGGCGGGCGGCGATGTCCGACGCCGTCATTCCTTCATCCACGTGCAGCCGCCGCGCGACGGAACGTGGCAGAAGGAATTCACGGGCGAAGAGATCCATCTGGACTTCGCGCCGCTCGCGGCGGCTGTAGTCGATGACGCGATCGACGCCTATGGGTGCGGCCTCCGCTGGTCGAGTAGGATCAGGCACTAACGAGACGTTCGCTTCGCTTGCACCGCCAAATTCTACGTGTCCAAGCTCGTGGGCGACGAGGAACGCATTCGTGAAGTCGTCACCCGCGTCTTCGTGAAGAATCGCCAAAGCGCCGGGATCGTACAATGCGCGGGCTCCTCGCAGTCGGACGTCGCCCTTAGGCAGCTTCTCGACAGCGACATTCCGGCGGAATCCCTCAGTGCACGCGAACTCGTAGAGACGCCAAGGATCCAGGCCGCGGGCGATCGCTTGCGAGTGCAGACTTTCGGCTGTTTGACGCGTGACCTCGACGGTGTCCATGTCATTCTGCCGCCGTGTAGATGTCGAGCTTCTGCTCCGTCGTCGTACCGGACGCATCAAGCAGCGTATCGAACGCCACCTTGTCTGCGAGCGTTGGTTTTTCGTTGGCCTTATAGTTCGCGGGCGTGGCGACAACCGGAGGCAAGTCCAGATGCGTCATTAGGTCAGCGACTGTTGTGTTTGCCGCTCGAGCGACCCGCTCCACGAACGCCGCCGGCACCGATGAAGCGATAACGAGGCGATCCCTGAACGCCAATAGGACCGATCTTGGTACGCGTAACTTCTTCGCTAAGGCGGCGAATCCCGCTCCTCGGAAGGCGTCGAAGGGATTGATTACGGCGGCTGGCCTCCGCACGCCTGTGAACTGTTTCAGCGCCCGCTGGAAGGTCGCTTCGTCTTCCACGGCCTCGGCAATGCCGCGACCTTCAATGCGAAGTTCATGCGACAGATCGACGAGATCCTCCGTAAACTGCGGATATAGCGTCAGGTAGCGTTCGAGCGTCAACTTGTCGTGGGTGGGCTCGACCGAAAACGCGAATAGTACGTCCTCGAGCGGTATCTGCGGCTTCGCCGGGCTCATGACTCCTCCTCCTCGAGCACCTTCCGGACTACTTCGAATGCTTTGTCTCGGCGGTTTCGGACGGTCTTCTCGGCGCACTTGAGAATACCTACGATCGTCTGGACTCCCGGCTCCTTGGAATCGATCGGGAATCCCCGCCTCAGCAACTCGACAACCCGGCGCTGATCCTCTGGCAAGGCATCAATCGCAACGTTAATCCGGAACCGGTAACCCGGATCGTCAATTCTCGAATCCATCGGGGGATTTTGGGCGGCGGCCGCGTCGGCAGCCGCTTCCTCGATCTCGGCCTCCAACTCACCAGCCTCGTCTTCAGTCATTGGCTTGGACCGGTTTTCCTCTTTCCATGCCTTTTTTCGTGCTGTCAGCCGGAGCTTCGCCACTGCATCGTCGAAATTGATCTCGAAATAGTCGAGTCGGTCCTCGTACCCGTCGCGGTCGAGCAACAGTAGCTCTTGGAATCGGTCCATGACCGCATCGGCAATCACGGTTTTCGTGTGGGATTCGAGCAACCTGCCATCAGGCAAGCGCCCAACCACCAACCTCGGCAGTAGCGCCAATATGCGCCGTCGGAGCGTCCGGAATAGCGCCGTGAAGTGGACGTCCGAGTCGTCTGCCCTTGACGCCCGGACGAGGTGAAGCAGGCATTCTGACGGGAGATACTCGGCGTGCGCAGTATCGACTATTTTGCACCGGTCGGCGACGTCTGACTCCGGCAACACGACGAGGTCGACCAGCGCCGCTTCGACGTTGGGCCGCCGGGAGTAGGGAGTCCCGTCCAGTCTCGCCCGGCGAAGCGGCGCTACCATCGGTAGGCTCTAATGGCCGACTCGAACGCTGAACCCGGAGCAGTCAACGTGCTCGCCAGCGGTCCCGCGAGATCCAAGTGACCACCGCTTGCGAGTGACTCGCCGCACCCGGTCCGGCTGGCGCGCGCTTCAGCTGCACGCCTCTCGACGAGTGCTTCGTACTCGCCCACGTTCTCGTTCAGCAGATTGTCGAGTGGAGATTCTACCGCAAGGGGCCAATCGATTCTCCGGTACCGGCTGCCGTCAGCCATGATGCGTTTGCGATGGACGGCCGAAATAAAAGGCACGGAATCAACAATCGTCAGCCTCTCGAATTCTCGCGCGAGAGTTCTGAGGTAGCGCCTACCGGCGACGGCGACGACATGCAGCTCGCGACCGAGTCGATCGCGAAGCCTAGCCAGATCAGCGATCGCGGTGAGTCCGCGCTCCCTGTTCTTGAGCCCGGTCTGAAACTCCTTGCAGACGTATGTCGCGCTTGGGGTATTACGAAGGACTTCCAGCCACTGCTCCCAATCTCCACCGGACTGCGCGTTGAGATGGAGGATCGGATGGATTCCCGCATCCGCGAGTTCCTCTGCGCTCCGAATGATGCGCCAGAAATTGCGCTTGGTATCGGTGCGTGGCGCCTCGTCGAAGAACGAAAAATTAGGAGTCGTCATGGCGAGCAGGTTCAGAGCAGCGAGCGCCTTCAGCTTTTCCGCGCTTCGAGATTGCCAGAATCCTTCGACCCATTTGTCCTGCTGCACCGAGATAAGGAGCAGCTTTGCCTTCGCATCGACCTTGAAACGCCTTCGCAATGAGGCTGCGGAACGCACGCGTGGGCGACAGTCCCCCGTGATAACTCGAAAGGTGTCGAGTGCGACCGTCTGGCGAGGCAGGACGTCGCGCCGCGCACCACTGTGCCGGATCATAGGGACATACAGCGGAAGTTGTGTCGTAGGACTCGGGAGATCACGCCGCTGTGTCGGAGCCAGGCCGCCGATCTCGGCATAGTTGCGAAAAAATTCTTCCGGCTTTCCCGGGCAGGTGAAGGAACAGTTGCCATCCGCCGCTCCGCAATCCCCGCAACTACCGAAGCACCCGAACAATTCCGACTGATCGCCGGCGAGCCCCGGGCATCCCTGCTGATAGGCGCAGGAGTGACAGGGGCCCTTCGGCGAAGGCTCATACAGCCGGTGGTTACTTTCTGGCATTCCCAGCCTCGCTTCCCATCTGCAGCGATAGTCCACCGAATGGATCGACCCGCGTGACACGGCACGGGACGATACCGTTGAATGTCGGGGCTGAAGCTATCGTTTCGCGCGCAAACTCTGCCGCGTCCTTGGGGAGCGTGACGAGAACTTTGTTGCCGCGCACGACGCGAAATGCGTCGCCTACTTGCAGAAGCAGGCACCTATCGCCGACAGCAATTGTCCCGTCGTCGCGGTCGCGCCGACAGATGAGCTCGCGTTCGACGCGCGTCCTCCGCGTAAGCCGGAAGAGGTCGATGTCGACGAGTTCCTGATAGGCATCATGACTCAGATTCTTGAACGCTCGCGCACGTTTTCGTTTGAACGATTCACCCACGAAGCACCTCGTTGGCTGCCGGATAGAATCGCGATGCGCGGCCGGCCGGCTCCCGGTACGCAAGGCCCAATCGCCACAATTCGTTCAACCTGTTTGTCCACGCAGTCGGCGTGAGCCTCTGATCGCTTGCGCGATAAAGCTCGGGCGCAGTCGCGCCCCGCATCTCGGTCAGAAGTCTTAGCGCGGCGTAGGCAGCGTCCTCGATGCGGCCATGGAGCCGTGCGACGGACACCCCGTCGTCGGTCCAATCTGTGGCTTCAAGGCCGGGGAGGCGGTTACCGTGGAGGAAGATGTCGAACTCGGAACGCACCTCTTCGCAGAGGTCAGTGACAAGACAGCGCGGGCCGCGCGGCTGTGTTTGGTGGATCTTCAACCACGTGGCCTTGAGGAAACTTCCAGTGGCGAGTTCCACGCCGGCGAAGGAGAGCACCAGGCGGTCATCGGGTCGGCACCCCTCAAGGGCGGGCAGGATGGTCGTTTGGAAAACGCTCTCGGCCAGCGTTCTACCGACAAGGTGTTTTCCTGAGAGAGCGACTATGCGTATCTCTGATCTCATTCTGAGATGTGAGATACGCTCGCTCGTCTCGCCTCACAAAGGCGGGCTGTGCGTAAAGCCTGGGGTTGCCGTTACGGACATCTGAAACCCCACCAGTTCCGGGGAGTTGGAGATCGTTTCGACCCGCTCGCCCGAACCGCGGCCGTCCAACTGGAGCCGAGCCGAGCCGGTTCGGAAGCAGAAAAGGCCTTGGAGGTCCGCTAGCGCCTGCCGGAGCTCCAAGAAGCCACTGCCCGGGGCGTCCGTCCGCCTCGATGCGCCCAGGAGAACAGCAGCCGTGAGAGCCGCTGAGTCGCTCGTCACGGTCCGATTGGTCGGATTCTCGCGTAGTGAGGACAGGATGCCGCGTCCGGTATCCGCGACAGACATGCTGAAGCTCTGCGTGTTGACCTCATACGCAACCAAGGCCTTCGGCGTGTCGCCGAGCCCGGCATGCTGCACGACATTGTCGACCATCTCTCCGAGTGCGGCAGCGATCCCTCGAGCTAGCTTCGGCGAGAGCGAGAGCCTGTTGGCGAGGGACCGGCGGAAACGATCCTGAAAATAGCTCCATTCCGTGTCGGCGGCTGGATCCTGCAGTTCCCGGGCGGTTGGGCAGCGCCGCAGCTCGAAAAGTGGCGCGTCGTGCGCCCCGGGCGTGCGCTGACTCTTTCCCTCGACCAGTGCGGAATAGGCGAGATCAATACTGACCATAGTCGCGCGCCACCGGGCGACGAGAGGTCTGGTCTCTTCAGGTTCAGCCGCTGCCCAGCAGGCAAATTCCAAGGCGGTCCCGAGCGTGCAAGTGCCAGTCGACGTACTGAGCACTTGATCGAGCCCGCCGCTTCGACACGCGTGGCGGACTGAATCCAGCATGATTGCGTCGACGACCACAATGTCTGGAGGAGGCATTCGCAGAAGAGTGTCTCCGCCCGAGAGGCCGAAGGCAAGAATTGCCGTGCGGACCCTCCTCAAAACCCCGGGAACCGACCCGTGTAACCGCCTGTCACTGTCAGTCCATGTTCTCCCACAGCTCCACCACGCTCATCCGTGCCAGCATCTCGCCGATCGCATCAATCATCGGATCCACCTGATCGTCATGCAGGTGGCTGTCGTCAGCCGTGAATGCCTCGCATTCCGCCACGAAGTCGTTCGTGAACGGCGCGTCCTCTGGCAGCATCACGTGTCCCGATTCGATGTAGCCGACGGCGTCGAGCACGCGCGTGTACTTATCCTTAGTGCGCTCGATGCCGACGACGGGGATCCTCGCAGGCCACTTGAGTTCCTGGATCAATCCGGTGCCGCTCGTCTTGTCCTCTACCTTCATCTCGCGGAGGTCGCCCATTTTGAAAGTGTCGGCGGCGTGATGCTTGTTCCAAAATTCGATCGCCCGACGCTTGAGGTCAGGCGCCTCCCATTTCCCACGGATCATGTCGAGTAGGTAGATCTTGCCGTCCTCGCCTTTGCCCCAGAGTTCGAAGACGCTGAAGTCATTCCGCTCGGCAGTTTTCTGCGCCGTATCGACGAAGATCATTCGGTATTTGATCCGCGGCGGGAGCTTGTATCGGCCGAACCACTTTCCTTTGATGATGTCCCCGCCGATCACCTGCGGGTTCTGCTGATATAGGGCCTCCCAACTCACATTCGCCATGATGGCCTTCTTCTCCATCAGGAACTCGAGCGACTTGTGATCCGGGAACAGGGGCTCGCCCTCCCGACGGTGGACCTCATCCTGTACGGCGATGGCGGGGTACGAGACCACGCGCAGTTTGTCCCCGAGCTCCGCCTTCAGGCGACCGACGGGGTCGTCGATATGCCAACGCGTAAGAATCATCAGCAGGCCGGCGTGCTCGGAGAAACGCGTGAAGAAGTCGTCAGTAAACCAGTTCCACGTCTTGTCGCGTACAACTTTGCTGCCGGCCTCGTCATGACCCTTGATCGGATCGTCAATGATGCCGAGATCCAAGCCCTCGCCAGTAATCGCGCCGCGGATAGTTGTATTCCGGAACGATCCCTCCCGGCCGACAAACTCGATGATGGTCTGGGTCAACATGGCCGGAGCCAGATCGTCGGCGTCGACTGATGTCAGCCTCGTCATTGTCTGCGGGAACACCAGCCGGTATCGCGACGTGGCGTAGATCCGTTGCAGATCCGTGTTTGCTCTCTTGCCGAGTCGCTCGCCGTAGCTGGCGAAGATCACCTTGAGGTCGGGATTCTTGCCGGCAACCCACGCAGTGAACTCGACGACCATTCTACTCTTGCCGTGCTGGGGCGGAGCCTCGATCACGAGCTTTGGCCGCGAGCCCCGAAGCAGGTCGTCATAGAAGCGCTGCAACTCGGCCGTTATTTCCCGCTGCCACCATCCACGCTTCATCTTCGGATAGAGAAACTGCCGGAAGGCCCAGAAGGACTCCCGGGCTTCCGCGGCAGCGAGGGCGGTGAGGATCGCGAGACCTTCGCCGGTACGTCGAGCATCAGTCTTCAAAGATTTTCTCCGGCAAGCCGAGGGCTGCCGCCTTCGCCACGAGTTCCTCGCGGCTCATGTTGGCCAGTTCCAGAAGCTGGATGGGCCCGCCGTTCTTCCCGGTCATCTCGACGATGGACTTGTCGTTTTGGCCGAGACGGTGCTTCGACAAGTGGAGCAGCATTGTGACGGCCGACGGAGATTCCGAGTTGGCCAGAGCCCACTGACGCCTGCGCAGCGAAACGTTGGCCTTCAGAAGGCCGTCTTCCCAGACGCGCTTGTACTTGGGGTCCTCGAGGCGCCGCAGCAGCGTCCGTTTGGATATCCTGAGGACCGCCGCTGCCTCCTCGATCGTACAAGCGAGACCCGCGAGCCGTTCCAATGTGTCGATGTCGATTGCCGCCTCGGGCCGGCCGCGCTTCTTCCGTTCGGCCTTCATCACGCGGCCTCCTGAAGGCGCTGCGTTCGGATGTCGGCGAAGGTCTCACCGGTCTCTTCGAGG
The DNA here is from genome assembly GCA_035571835.1 of Candidatus Limnocylindrales bacterium. NCBI lineage: Bacteria > Bacillati > Chloroflexota > Candidatus Limnocylindria > Candidatus Limnocylindrales > Candidatus Limnocylindrales bacterium. Next base: position 100,525 of record DATNBU010000041.1, read on the forward strand.
ACGGCCTGCTTGCCAGTGAACTCTTCCCAGCGGCGCACGGCGATATCGACGAAGCGGGGATCGATCTCGAGAGCGCGGGCGATTCGTGCGGAGCGCTCGCAGGCGATCAGCGTGGTGCCCGAGCCCGCGAACAGGTCGAGGATGACTTGGCCGGTCTTGGTCGAGTTCACGATCATGCGCTCGACCAGGCCGACGGGCTTCATCGTCGGGTGCTCGGTGTTGCGGAACGGCTTGTTCTCGTCGAGAACTGTCGTCTTGTCGCGGCCGCCGTACCAAGCGTGCGCGGCTCCGGGCTTCCAACCGTAGAGGACGGGTTCGTGGGCCCACTGCCAGTCCGATCGGCCGAGGACGAGCGAGTTCTTTCGCCAGATTAGACAGGACGAGAGTTTGAAGCCGGACTCGACGAAAGCTCGGCGGAAAGCCATACCCCCCGTCTCGGCGTGACAGATGTAGGCGACCGCGCCGGGACGCAGCGTTGTGAAGGCGTTCGTAAATGCCGAACCGAGAAATACGGCGAAAGCTGCCGGATCGAGGTCGTCATTTTGGATCGTACCGGCGTTGCCTTCATAGGCGACCCCGTACGGCGGATCTGTCCAAAGGCAGTGGACCTGTCGTCCGCCAACCAGCCGGCTTACATCGTTCGCGATCGTTGCGTCACCGCAGAGCAGCCGGTGTCGACCTAGTGTCCAGAGATCTCCTGTTCGCGAGACGGGTGTGACAGGCGGATTCGGCGCATCGTCTTCATCGATTGCGCCGGTGATCTGCGAATCGGCAGTTGCGAAGATCGCATCCAGTTCTTCATCATCGAAACCCGTAAGCCCGAGGTCGAAGCTGTCGAGCTTCAAGCCCGCCAGTTCAGAGGCCAGGAGGGCTGGGTCCCACCCGGCGTCCAGCGCCAGGCGATTGTCGGCGATGATGTAGGCGCGGCGCTGGGCCGCGGTCAGGTGATCGAGCACGACCACCGGCACCTCGGTCATGCCGAGGGCGCGGGCGGCTTCGAGCCGGCCATGGCCGGCTACGATTCCATCCGTGGAGTCGACCAGGATCGGGTTCGTAAATCCGTACTCACGGAGTGAAGCCACAAGCTTGGTGATCTGCTCCGGGGAGTGCGTGCGCGGGTTCTTGTCGTAGGGCCGAAGCCGATCAATATCCCAGTGTTCGAAGCGCTTGGGCAGAACTACCGGTTCGGCGCTCGAAGTTGCGGCGGGCGAGGGGGACGGTTTCATCATGACCTCCGGGGCGGGCGTGGTTTGCTCGGTGCTGCGTTTTGCAGACCGAACGTCGCCGCTCCGGGATCAAGTTAGTCGACGGCCATGGGGGAAAAGTGGGAGTGGAAGTGGGGGGAAACGGGGGTTTTCTGGGGTTTCTGCGGCGAGCTACTTCGGCGTGCAGAAATCGCCCGGTCGGCCGAGGGCATACATGCCTCGGTCGACCTCGTGAATCATCGTATTCCACGCCGGGTGCATTTCGCCCGTCTTGCCTGACAGCCGAAAAAGATCGCGCATACGAAAACGATCGCTTCTCGAGTCGATCAGGTCCCCCAGCACTTTCTGCGTCAGGCCTAGGCCGCCCTGTTCCCAGTGTGACCACAGCACTTCGACAGCACGAGCCTGATTCGGTGAGAACGTGTAGGTCGTTCCAAACCACCGAACTCTTCGGAAGTCGTCGGTGTGGTGACAATCCGGGGCCGCTTCGCTGTCCGTCGCTACGGGCGCAGCCGCCGGGGTTCCACACTGACGACCATTCCAAAATCCGTCCTCGGCGGCGGGAGGGTACAAGAATCTAGGTACGGGAACTTTTAGCGCCTCGCAGGTCTTCGCCAGTACGTCGCGGCTCAACATCGTCGGTGGTGCGGCATCGAGTCCTTTGCCCGAAGCTGCGAGCGTACGAAGGGTTGTCGCTGCTTCGCTCTGCAGGTCACGCCGCGCTTTGTGTTGATCTTCGTCCCATACATCGAGATCGGGATTGGTGTTCGCGATGTGAATACAGTGTGCATCCGCCTCGATAACGTCGGCGAGCAGCTTGGCTACCTCGTAGGCGTCGTCTCCCGGATAGTCGTCGAGCCAGAATTTCATGAACTGTCCAGTCGTCATCACCTCGCGCGCCCGGTACGCCTGAATTTCCTTAATACCCATCGTCCCAATTCTCCGTGCACGTTCACCAGCGATACGAGGATTGACCAAGTTGCCAGTTGCCCCCTCCGGCCGACGAGCAAGCGCTGCCACGGCGACTCTACCAAGGCGGCGTGGCGGTCTCGAAAATGCGTCGCATCGATCTCGCGGGCCGTGGCGTCGATGGGCTTTGGGGGATCGGGTTTTTCCAGCTTCGTCCGGTCTTTTTCTGTCGCGCCTTGAGGAGCGCGATCTGGTGGAGACCATCGGAAGTGATCAATAAAGACCGACGAGTACAGGGGAGCACACCGCAACTTCTCGCAGCGGCAGGGACCCGCCGCGCCGAGGCCATCGACATCATGGCTGGCGCCTTGGTCCGGCTGGTGACGAGCCCTCCCCGGGCCTCCCGGCCCTCCGTGGGCGGTCTTTACGCACAACCTACGAAACAAGCACCGAAGCACCCAAAAACACAGCGGAAAGCCCCGCCGGTTAACTTGATAAGATCGCCCCGTCACGCGGTCATGTCGCCGCCCGGCGGGTCCGAAGAGGCCCTCCGGCAAGGAGGCACAACCGTGGGAAAACCCACACCAGCACAAAGACGAGACGATAGGGAAACGACGGCGCGCGTCGCCGAGCAACTGGCCGCTCTGGCCACGATGACCACGGCCGAACTCGCGACGAGGTTCGCGGAACTGACCGGCCAGCTACCCCGAAACAGGAACCGCGCCTACCTTAGAAAGCGCGTTGCCTGGCATCTCCAGGCGGCCGAGTACGGTGGGCTCTCCGAAGCCGCGCTCGCCAAGATCGACGAGTTGGCGCCTATGGCCATGAGGCGCTTCGACCAGTCTTCGCGGCGACGCGCGAGGCCCGAACCGCGCTCGAAGACCACGGCAACGGACGCAGCCCGCGATCCCCGGCTCCCCAATCCGGGAGCAGTCGTCAGCCGCGTGTACGGCGGCAACGTCCACGAGGTCACGGTCCTGGAGGATGGTTTCGAGTACCGGGGCCAGCGTTTCCGGTCCCTGTCGAAGATCGCGCGCGAGATTACGGGGACGCCGTGGAACGGGTTCACGTTCTTCGGGTGCGGCGCAGGAAAGCTGACCCCACCGGAGGGCGCAGCATGAGCGACATCCCGTTCCACCAGACACGCATGGGCCATGCCTTTTATGAGGCCACGATGCCGGGCCTCGTCCGGGAACTCGCGCGCCTGAACGCCAACCTTGAACAGCTTCTCGTCGTCGCCGAGGTCGAGGGGGAGAAGGTGGCGACGACTGCTCCCGCCGATTCCGGTTCGGAAAGTGGCCGATGAAGCGAGCCTCGTCAGCCGCGATCGCGTCGGCGCCGATCAAGCGCTGTGCCATCTACACCCGTAAGTCGACCACGATGGGGCTCGAGCAGGAGTTCAACACTCTCGATGCGCAGCGCGAGGCTTGCGAGGCTTACATTCGTTCGCAAGCCAGTGCCGGCTGGACGACTCTGGCTGACCGTTACGACGATGGCGGTTTCACCGGCGCCAATATCGATCGCCCGGCATTCCAGCGACTCCTTGCCGATGTCGAGGCAGGAAGGGTCAACACGGTCGTTGTCTACAAGCTCGACCGCGTTTCGCGGTCCCTGCTCGATTTCGCCACCGTTATGAATCGGCTCAACCGTGCAGGCGTGGGCTTCGTCTCGGTTACGCAGAACTTCTCGACGACGGACGCTGTAGGGCGCATGACTCTAAACCTGCTCGCGACCTTCGCCGAGTTCGAGCGCGAGCAGATCGGCGAGCGGACGCGCGACAAGATGGCTGCGTCCAGACGACGCGGGAAGTGGACGGGAGGGGTGGTGCCGCTCGGCTATCGGGTCATCGACAAGAAGCTGGTGATCGACAATCATGAGGCCGAGCTCGTCCGCGAATTGTTTGGACTCTACTTGGAACAACGCTCGGCGCTGACTGTTGCTCAAACCCTTACAGACCGCGGTCGCACTACTGGTCGTTACCTCGCAAATTCGGGACGCGTCCGAGAGGCTCGTGCCTGGGGAAAGGGGGACGTGCTCAGTGTCCTCAAAAAGCCTCTCTACATCGGTCTCATGAGGTATCGTGATGAACTCCATGACGGGGAGCACGAGGCCATCATCGATCTGCGAACGTTCGAGTTGGCAAGAACCCTGCTCGCGCGCACCAACGGAGGTAGAACTCCGCGGCGGCGAAATCCAGACTACCTGCTCAGCGGGATCCTGATGTGCGCGCGCTGCGGTTCGGCGCTGACTGCGGCGTCGTCGCGGAAAGGAGGGCGTGCTTATCGCTACTATCGATGCACCAAGCGTGACCGGGAGGGCAGGGCGGCTTGTCCAACAAGACCTATGTCAGCCTCCGCCATCGAAGAATACGTCGCCCAGCGCCTGCGTGAGGCAATCGCGAATTCGGACCTGGCCGCGTCGGCGACTAGCGTCACGGTACGCATAGAAACTCGGCGTCGTGACCTCACGGTCGAGCGTCACCGACTTTCGTCTGAGATCGCGACGCTCTCCACCGACCTGAACGACACAAATATTCGGCTACAAGAGCGCGAGCGCCGACTCGCGGAGGTCGAGGGCGAAATTGCGATGCTCGATGCGACGAAACTTGAGGCCTGCTGGATCGCCCAGTGCCTCCGCGACTTCAACTCGGTTTGGGACGTGCTTACCTCGCAGAACCGAGGACGACTGTTTAGAGCCGTCGTCGAGCGTGTGGACGTCGACGACGAGGGCGGGGAAGTGCGGATAACGTTGGCAAATCTCGGCGGGGATGCGACGGAGGAGAAATCGGCATGAGCATCGGGACGAAGGTTGAGATTTCCGGCAGTTCGCGAGTAGTCGTGGGGCGGCTGGACCGTGTCAGGCGAGGCAAGCGGACCGCTTTCGAAGCAACGCTGCCGAAACCTTCGGCCGAGCCGTCTCACGCCAATGCGGCGCTAGCACTGGCGCTCGCTCATGCGATCCAGCGATCGATCGATTCAGGAGAGAACCGCAACCAGGCGGATGTAGCGCGAAAGCTTCAGACGACGCGGGCGCGGGTGACGCAACTACTCGACCTGACGCTGTTGGATCCGCGAATTCAGAAGGCGGTTCTCCGGCTGACGGATACCGACATGGAGCGGATCAGTGAGCGAACGCTTCGACGGATCGGTAGTCACGAGTCGTGGTCGGCCCAGAGCGCGGCCTGGGACGACGGTGTCTTGATTGAGAGCCCCACCACATTGGATGTGCCGTGCGGAGGTGATGACAGACTTACCTGATGTACCCGAATGCGGTGCAAAGCCGCGTGGTACCAGCTTGCCGGCTAACAGGCTGGCAAAAGACACTATTGCCCGATCGTGAGCCCAGCTTCGGCAGCGTCCTCGTCAATCTCTACATCCTCACCTTCATCCTCGACGTCTCCGACGTACGCGGCTTTGCCGATCGCTTTCTCAATGAGCCTAAGAAGGCGTTGTTGCCGATCTGCCATAAAAGCATCAAACCGATCTGCGCGTAAGAGGGTTGGGTCGATCAAGTGGGAGGTGAGATAGGTGTCGAGGCTTTCACCCTTGATTGGCGGCGCCTTCGCATTCCCTCCTTCCAATTTGGCGAGATACTCAGATGGCGCGACGCCACCGACGATACGATTCGTTCTATACGAGAGAGGCGTCTTGTTGATGATGGAGTCGTAGACGGCTTGCTTCACGCCTTGGCGCTTACACCAGTCTTGCGGGAATATGTGATGAATGTCGACGTTCTCCCCGAAGAACACTGTGTGATCGAACCGTTGGCCTGAGCGAAAGTCGAGTGCCCCTTCCTTCATAAGAAGCGCATTCACGCCTTTGTAAGCGGCTGAGAGGCGCATGCGCATGGTCTTCAGACGGTCCGCTCGGAACATAGTTTCGGATACGGTGGATGGCTCTGGGCCACCCTTCAGCCAAGCCGGGACTTCCATGAAATCCCGCGCAATGCGGGAATCGACTGCCGATCCGTAGAGTTCTCCGAACACGCCATTCCAGTACCAGCGAACGAGCATTGCGCGGTTCGCCTCGTGCTCCCATGCATCACCGATATCCGCCAAGATGGCAGCCAACGGAACGATCTGGGATTGGTACGGAAGATCAAAAATCCGATAGATATGGAGCGTGTGTAGAAATTTTGCTGCCTGAGTGAAGCCCCGTTCTACTTGGGCCTCGTACTTCTTGTACGCTTCGAGGGGTAGATTCAGCAGCGCTTGTCGATTGCCCGATATAGCGGGCAATTCCTTCCCCTGCTTGCCGGCGACTTCCGCCGCGCGGCGCCGGTCACGGGTGTAAAATAGCGAGACGGCCTGCAGGAAGTCGGTATTGGCGACCTCGGCAATGATACCAGTGTCTGCACCGGCTGGCCGCAGCGTTTCTGCGAACCGTCGGTGCCGACCTTTTGACGTGTCATCGCCGTACCAGTCTCTCCGCAGTTCGTGATTTGACGCTGCGTACATCGCCGTCACGAGCTCAAACGCATCTAGCGACTTTCCGCCCGTATTCACCTTCTCGAAGACAACGCAGACCGCTTCTTTCGAAGTCGATTTGTCCAGTGTGATGACCGGTACGTGGTACGATTTGAAGTTCTCCAGTACCTGTTTCTTAAAAGTCCGAAATTCGTCGCGAATGCTTTTGTTCTGGTCACCGCACCAGTATTCGTCGAAGCCGTCCTGCCAATGGTCCCAATCGAAGACTTGGGTGATCGGGTACATGAGTAACGCGTATTCCCGCTCCGGAGTAGAAAGATCGAATGCGATCTCGCGGCCGAAATCGGTTCGGACGAGGCGATCTTCAGGCACACCGACCACGGCCTCCTCGCGATCCACGGAAGGGTCGAGCGCTTTTTTGATGTCGAGGTAGAACCAGCGCTTTACCTTTTTGTTTTTGGGCGTGACTGTCTCGACAACCTTTCCGCGCAACGTGACCTGGTAGAGGGAGGTCATTCGCTGCTGACCATCGAGAAGAAGGGCATGAGGAACAGTCTGTTTTGATTCGGGCGGCGCGCCTTCGATCGGCCTGGGCTTGAAATTCACCGGGCCTCCCGTGTTGAGCGTCATGAGGGCGCCAACAGGGAATGCTCGCGAGATTGAAGCAATCAGACTCTTGATGCGATCCTCATCCCAGACCCAACTTCGCTGAAAATCTGGCAACTGAAGACTGCCGACATGGCACTCTTCGAGAAGCTTATCGAGATTGAACGGGTTGGTTTGGAACGTGGAGCCGGGCATTCGTTGGTGCTGTCCTTCGGATTGGCGACGGGAGGTCGCGAGTGTTTCTTGCACGGCGGTTGGAGATGAACGCGCGTGTTCCTATTTCCTATGCTGCTGCCGGCGGCGTGGCAAATAACCGGATACGACCACTTGTGTCGCGCGCGTCGCTCGCGTGGCCAGGTGCGCGTTACCAGCTGGCTCCGGCAGTCCATCCGCCCGATACTCACATCCCGAGCGCCACGTGGCCATCAACGTTCGTCGATTGAAGATCGAACACGAGTCCGCCAGCGCGCGCGCGGAGTCCGAGCAGCGTCCAGAGCTCGAAGCAGACCCTCGTCGCTGTGTGACACGTGTCTCTCTGGACTCAGGGTCAACGAGATTCGTGGCACGCGTCAGTCCGTCGCGCGACCTACACGAGGCGTTCTTTGGCACGATGCGTGGCCGATTCCCGAGGCCGCACTGGCGCGGCTTCGCGAGACGGGACTGATGGGCGCCGACCTGAGGGTTGGCCGAGCAGTCTGAATGCCAATGCGGTGCATCCCCCATGCTCGCCCGAGCGGCACCCCTAAGGTAAAACCTCTTGGAGAAAGCGGCCGGGAGGCCGAACACCGAAGATGCCGCCCGTCCATACCTCCACCCGCCACTTGCCAACCCGGGTCTGGCCGTCGGCGCTCAGATACGGGTCAGGATCCACCCGGACCGCATCGCCGTCAACGCTGGCGTACGCTGCTCCGACGGCGGCCGCATCGGAATTCGCGCAGACATCGGCGACGTCGCCCTTGTCACGGTCGGGTGCCGTGTCGTTGAAGGCCGGCCCGCTTTGAAACCCAGCACCACGGTAAGGCTCTTACGATGAGCCTTACGGACTATCACGCCAAATATCTGGCCCACGAGCTGACGAGGCGCTGCGCTTCAGACAGCGTCGAGAAGCTCGCGTCGGTGCTAGCCGACGCCCAAGTCGATCTGAATCCTCATCAAGTCGAGGCGGCACTCTTCGCCTTCCGGAGTCCTTTCTCGAAAGGCGCGATCTTGGCGGACGAGGTTGGGCTCGGGAAGACAATTGAGGCCGGACTGCTCATCGCGCAGAAGTGGGCCGAGCGAAAGCGGCGTCTGCTGATCATCCTCCCCGCCAATCTACGTAAGCAATGGAGCCAGGAGCTCGAAGACAAATTCTATCTTCCATCAGTGATTCTTGAGAGCCGAAGCTTCAACGAAACCGTTCGCGCCGGCAATCTAAATCCGTTTCAGCAAGATGCGATCATCCTCTGTTCCTACCAGTTTGCGCGGACCAAGGAGCCTTATCTCCGGCAGACGGCTTGGGATCTCGTTGTCATCGATGAGGCCCACCGTCTTCGCAACGTGTACAAGAACTCGAGCAAGATCGCGCTGGCAATCAAACAGGCCATCGCTCCATTTCCGAAAGTCCTTCTAACCGCCACTCCGCTTCAGAACTCACTATTGGAACTGTACGGGCTAGTCAGCATCATCGACGAGTTCGCTTTCGGTGACCTCGAAAGCTACCGCGCGCGGTATGCGCGGATCGGTAACGATGCGGACTTTGCCGAGTTGAAGCTACGACTTGCGCCACTGTGCAAACGCACGCTTCGTCGCCAAGTGCTCGAATACGTAAAGTACACCAACCGCCACGCCCTTGTGCAGGAGTTCGTGCCGACGCTTGAGGAGCAACGACTGTACGACCTGATCTCCGAATACCTTCAGCGCGAAACGCTATATGCGCTGCCCGCTAGCCAACGTCAGCTCGTAACGCTGATCCTTCGGAAGCTACTGGCTTCGTCGACCTACGCCATCGCCGGGACACTCGACGGCATGGCCCAGCGCCTCCACGCGGCTGCATCGGCGGCGGAAGCGGTTGAGGCCGGGCCGGCTGGTCTCCAGCAGGATTGGGAGCAACTTGATGAACTGGCCGACGAGTGGGAGGAGGAGGGCCAGGGCGACATGCCAGCCGACCGGGCGCGCCTCGCTCCGGAACAGCTTTCGGGGCTAAAGCATGAGATGGCCGAGTTGCGTGAGTTCCACGCGCTTGCCACGTCGATCGTCAAGAACTCAAAAGGAGAAGTCCTTCTGACTGCGCTTCGGCGCGGCTTCTCCGCTGCCGCCGAGGCTCAAGCGGCCCAGGGTCGCGCGGTACTGCAAGAGAAGGCCATCGTCTTCACTGAATCGCGTCGCACCCAGGAGTACCTGTTCGGGCTGCTGGAAAAGACAGAGTTCGCTGGCCGCGTCATGCTGTTCAATGGCACGAACAACGACTCAAGTTCCAAGGCCATCTATAAGAGATGGATGGAGCTACACGCGGGCACCGATCGAGTTAGCGGCTCGCCGAGCGCCGACATGCGCGCAGCCCTGGTAGAGCATTTCCGCGACGAAGCGGCGATCCTGATCGCCACGGAGGCCGCCGCAGAGGGGGTTAACCTTCAGTTTTGCAATCTCGTAGTGAACTACGATCTGCCTTGGAACCCACAGCGGGTTGAGCAGCGCATCGGCCGCTGTCACCGCTACGGTCAACGATTCGACGTAGTAGTCGTCAACTTCCTCAACAAGAGCAACGCCGCTGACCGCCGTGTTTATGAACTGCTTGACGAGAAGTTCCGGTTGTTCAGCGGCGTATTCGGTGCGAGCGACGAAGTGCTTGGCGCCATCGAGTCCGGCGTGGACTTCGAGAAGCGGATTGCGGCGATTTACCAGAAGTGCCGCGCGCCTGACCAGATTCAGTCCGAATTCGACCAACTGCAGCGGGAGTTGGAGGCAGAGATCGGCGAGGGGCAGCGCGACGCACGCGAGAAGCTCCTCGACAATTTTGATCAAGAGGTGGTTGAGAAAGTCCGCGTCCAGACCCTAGACGTTCTGGATCGCTTCAATGATCGCCTGTGGCGACTCACCCGCCATCTACTCCGTGACTGCGCGCGGTTTGATGATACCGAGTTCGCGTTCGTGTTGCTGGTCAATCCATTCGGTGGCGAGGCGATCCATCCTGGGCCGTACCGCCTTGGGAAACGAACGGAAACTGCGAACACTTATCGCGTTGGACACCCGCTAGCACAGGGAGTTCTCGCGCTCGGCCGCAGCCTAGCAACACCCGTTGCGCAACTTCGCTTTTACTACGGCGAGAATGGCAAGAAAATCACGATCCTCGAGTCGCTCATCGGGGCTAGCGGGTGGATCGGCTGCATGCGGTTGACCGTGGGTGCGGTGGAAATTGAAGACCATCTCTTCTTCGTCGGAACGACTGACACAGGCGAGCCGATTGACGAGACCCAATGCCGACGGCTTTTTGACCTTTCGGCGGATGTAGAGAGCTGCTGCGCCGTTCCGGACGCCGCTGCGGGGATTCTTCGTGAGGCGGAAACGCAACGCCGTGCGGTGTTGCTCCAGGAGTTGACGAGGCGCAATGGCGCTTGGTTTGATCTGGAAATAGACAAGCTTGACCGCTGGGCCGAGGATGTGAAGTTCACCCTCGAGCGCGAGCTAAAGGAACTCGACGCGGAGATTCGAGCCGCTCGCAAGAGCTCGAAGTCCGTAATCGTACTCGCCGATAAGCTTGAGGCCCAAAGAGCGATCAAAACTCTAGAACAGCGACGCACGGCGAAGCGTCGACAATTCTTCGACGCTCAGGACGATATTGACGAGAGGCGCTCCGAACTGATCGCAAAGATCGAGCGTCAGCTAGCCATAGAGACACAATGCGAGACGGTCTTCACGATTAGATGGACGGTCTCAGCCAACGCGCGGACCTAAGAGAAACCATGGCAGAGAGAAAGAAACGCTTGGAACTTACATGGATCGGCAAAGAGGAGCGTCCTCGCTTAGAGCCACGCATCCTGCTGGAGACGACCTCACTCTCCTACCACGCCGCAAAACGGGCCACGGAACACGATAGCTTTGAGAATCTGCTGATTCACGGCGACAACCTGCTCGCGTTGAAGGCGTTAGAGCAGCAGTTCACCGGCAAGATCAAATGTATCTACATCGATCCGCCCTATAACACCGGGTCAGCGTTCGAACACTATGATGATGGTCTCGAACACTCGCTTTGGCTGTCGCTCATGCGGGACCGATTGGAGTTGCTAAGGCTACTGCTGACAGAAGACGGCGTTCTATTTTCGTCTATCGATGATTCGGAAGTTGCGTACCTAACAATTCTACTCGACGAGGTCTTCGGCCGAAAGAACGGATGCGGACAATTCGTCTGGGAGAAGAAGAAGAAGCCGTCCTTTCTCAACGCCAGTATGGGGGTGGTGACAGAGTACGTTCTAGCTTACGCAAAAGATCGGACTAAGTCGCCGCCGTTCATCGGCGGACTCACGACGGCGGGCAAGAAGTACCCACTGAACAATGCGGGAAACGGCGTCAAAGTGCTGACATTTCCGTCTGGAGCCGTTGTGTTTCGCTGCGTCGATCAGGTCTTCGAGCCACAGGACATGAGCGAGGGCAAGATTGTTACGAGGCTTCTAGACCGGCTTGAGGTGCGCGACGGGCGCAATGTCGGCATCTTCCGCTTGGAAGGCGAATGGCGATACTCCCAATCGAGGGTCGATGAGATCATTGCCGAAGGCGAGACCCTGGTGATCAGTAAGTCTCCATTTCGCCCGAACCACGTTAAGGATGGTGGTGAACCGAAGAAGCTCAAGAATCTCCTGAGCGTCGCTCACTACGAGATGAGCACCTACGAGGATGCCACGGCCGAGAGTATTGCGCTCTTCGGAGATGCAGCCTTCGACTACCCGAAGCCTGAGAAACTGATATCGACGCTCATCGACGCGGTAACTAACCCCGGCGACTGGGTGTTGGATTCTTTTGCGGGATCCGGAACGACCGGGGCCGTCGCGCACAAGATGGGCCGTCGGTGGATCATGGTGGAGTTGGGTGAGCACTGCCTTACCCATGTCCTTCCGCGCCTAAAACAGGTCATAGATGGTGCCGACCCTGGAGGGGTTACCGAAGCTACGGGCTGGAGAGGCGGCGGTGGGTTTCGTTGCTACCGACTCGCCCCGTCTCTTTTGGAGAAGGATAAGTGGGGCAACTGGATCGTGAGTAGAGCCTACCATCCGGAGATGTTGGCGGAGGCGATGTGCAAGCTCGAAGGGTTTCACTACGCGCCAGAACCCGAGGTCTTCTGGAATCATGGAAGGTCCACTGAGAACGATTTCATCTACGTTACGACACAAAACCTGAGCCGCGAGCAGTTGAGGTTCATCAGCGATCAGGTGGGACGCGAGCGTACACTGCTAATCTGCTGTTCTGCTTTTCGCGCTAAGAAGGACGAGTTTCCGAACCTCACTGTCAGGAAGATTCCCCAAGCTGTGCTGAGTGCATGCGAGTGGGGGCGCGATGACTACAGCCTCAACGTCGAACAGCTACCGCCGGTACAGGTTGTCGAAGAAGCCAAGGTTGAGGCGCGTATGAACGCGGGCGCTAACGGCGAGGCGACCAGTCGCAAGTCTGAGGGGCGCCGTAAGAAAGGCCATGCCGTGCAGGACCTCCCTCTGTTCGCGGGGCTCGGAAACGGAGAGGGGCATCGATGAGCCGCCACGTGAATAGCATCAGTGGACGTCTCAGTCTGCGCACACCGCAACGAAAGTCGCTCGAGATCCTGCATCGCGTAATGGAGATCGCTCCGCCTCGCAAGAACGGTGATCTCGAGGCAGCACTGTCTGTCATTCGCTCTGAGTTCGCGACAGTGGAAGATTTTGAGCGCTCGTTTCCTAGCTTGTGCTTCGCGCTGGCCACTGGCGTGGGCAAGACACGCCTAATGGGAGCGTTTATTGCCTACCTCCACCTTGAGCACGGCATCCGTCATTTTTTCGTGCTGGCGCCAAACCTTACCATTTACAACAAGCTCGTCGCTGACTTCACGCCGAACACCCCAAAGTATGTGTTCCAAGGCATTGCGGAGTTTGCAGTGAAATCGCCCGCATTGGTGACGGGCGAGAACTTCGAGCAACGGCCGCAGGTTTTGGACCTATTCGAGCGCGACGACGTAGTTGTGAATATTTTCAATATCGCGAAGTTCAATACGCGCGCGGCTGATTCGCGGAAAATCCGCCGACTCTCGGAGTTTCTCGGGCAGTCGTACTTCGACTACCTCGCCGGTCTTGATGACCTTGTGCTGATCATGGATGAGGCACACCGATACCGAGCGGATTCGAGCATGAAGTCGATTGAGGAACTCAAGCCCGTTCTCGGGTTGGAAGTGACGGCGACCCCGCAGGTCGAAGCTGGAAACAAGCCGATCCGCTTCAGCAACGTTATTTTCGACTATTCACTCGCCCTGGCGATGCGGGATGGCTACGTGAAAGAGCCAGCGGTCGCCACACGGGCCAACTTCAACCCCGCCACCATGACTGAGGCGGCGCTCGAGCGCCTCAAGCTCGAGGACGGCATCCGTGTCCACGAGTCGACCAAAGTGGATCTCGACGTGTACGCACAACAGAACGACGTCCGAAAGGTGAAGCCGTTTATGCTGGTGATTGCCTCGGACACCGAGCATGCCAACACGCTGGTAAAGCTCATCGAGGACGCTCAATTCTTCGATGGACGCTACAAGGGCCGTGTCATCCAAGTTCATTCGGGGCTCAAGGGCGCTGAGAAGGACGAGAACGTTGAACGGCTATTGTCGGTTGAGCGCGCCGACGAGCCGACCGAGATCGTTGTCCACGTCAACATGTTGAAAGAGGGGTGGGACGTTACCAACCTCTACACAATCGTACCGCTTCGTACGGCCGACTCGCGTACACTCGTCGAGCAGTCAATCGGACGAGGACTCCGCTTACCTTACGGGAGGCGCACCGGAGTCCCGGCGGTGGACCGATTGACCATTGTCGCGCATGACCGTTTTCAAGATATCGTCGATCAGGCCAAGAGAGGCGGATACACATTCAGCACGGTTACGATCGGAGTAGATGTCCCCGAAGTACCGAAGCAGACGGTCATGATTGCGCCGGTGCTCGAAGCGCTTCTCGGCATCACGCACGAGCCCGTCGTGGCCGGCCGCACCGGCGAGTCAGCGGCAGCGGGCGCTTCGCCGACGCTTATTGAAGCGGCAGTCGCGCCCAGGTTCACGAAGCCGGAGGAAGCGGCGGCGGCGAGGCTTGCCCTAGACGCCATCTACAATGCCACGCGTGATCCCAAGACGGTGCCCGGCCCCAAAGCGCTTCAAACCGAGGAGGTACAGAAGCGACTGGTCACCGAAGTGACGGAGAAGGTCAACTTGGGTCAGCTGTCTATGTATCCCGCGCTCAGCAGTAACGATATCGTGGGGCTCGTACGCGACGCCACGGCGATCTATGTCGCTTACACGATCGCCATCCCGAGGGTGATAGTGCTGCCAAAGGGCGTCGTAAGGGCCGGCTTCCGCGATTTCACTCTCGACTTTTCCTCTCTCCGTCTGCAGCCGATCTCGCGGGAGATTCTTGTACAGCACCTGGCAAGCGAAACTCGCGACGTTATCGGTGCGCTCGAAGGCGGCTACGACGAAGAGCGCCTCGAGGACTACGTGGTACGCGGGCTGATCGATTTTGACGACGTGAGTTATGACGAGCAGGCGGATCTCCTCTACAAGCTTGCGGGACAAGTCGTAGCTCATCTCCGAAGCTATCTTAAGGATGACGAGGAGGTCCGAAATGTATTGCTTTTCCATCAAAAGCAGATTTCGACGTCGATTCACACTCAGATGCAGCAGCACGCGTGGGAGGATGCATCCGCTTACGAAGCGGTGGTTTGTCACGGCTTCTCCGAGGTGCGGTCACAGGCTTTCGCGGCGTCCGCCGACGAGCTCATGCGCGATTTCGGTATGCCGATCGACAACAAATCCGACATCCGAAAAATGTTGTTCGGCGGATTCAAAAAATGCCTTTACTCGACGCAGAAGTTCGACTCTGATCCGGAGCGACGGTTCGCCGTGGTCCTAGAGAAGGACCCGGCGGTGATCAAGTGGTTCAAGCCGGGCAAGGGCGTCTTCCAGATCCGCTACACTCCAGACAGCGACTACGAGCCGGACTTCGTCGTCGAGACCGCCACTGAAAAACTACTCTGCGAGCCTAAGCGCGCCGATCAAACAAAGGATCCTGTCGTCCTGGCAAAGGCGAAAGCGGCGGCGACATGGTGCGAGCACGCGACGGCTCACGAGAATGAGAACGAGGGCAAGCCTTGGCGCTATGTCCTCGTTCCGCATGACGCGATCGCCGACAATATGACGGTTGCCGGTCTGGCCAAGCATTTTACAGTTGTAGCATCGAGAGACTGAAAGAGAGCCACCCGTCAGGCGGATTGATCGCTGCGCGCGCTACGTGCTCGCCGTTTCCCCGGGCAGTGCGTGGCGTTCTTTCACCGTCCGGCACAACTGACCGCTTCTGTGAGGATTGCCAATGGGTAGCGCTCGTCCGACACTACAATCCGCCGCTTGGGCGATGACCGGGTTCTTCGATGCGGCACGTGATCTTCTCCGCGAGGATCGTGCGGCAACGGAACTTCGTTTGTATTTTTATGCTGTAACGGGTGCCGGCTGGACTGAGATCTCCCGCGACGTCGCGGCCTGGAAGCGGAATGGGAGTCGTCGCGTCGTTACCGCGTACGTCGGCACGGATCACGGGCTGACGGAACCGACGGCGTTAGACCGCATGAGCCGCGCGGGGATTCGCGTTCGTATGCTTCGACGCTACAACGGTGTCTACCACCCGAAAGTCCTCTGGTTCGTCGAAGGCACCCATGGTCATCTGCTGGTCGGGAGTAACAACCTCACGCTTGACGGCCTTAAGAACAATATCGAGTTCGCTACCATCACTCGGTTGGCGGCGACGGATGGCAATCTGATTGGGTGGCATGATGCCATCCACGAAGCTAGTGATCCGCTCTCTGCGACGCTTCTTGCCAGCTATGGGGGAGAGCGTGAGGCCTTTGGCAGGGCACGTGCCAAGGCGAAAGTGGCGGCGACATTCACTTGGAGTAAACGGTCCAGCAGCAGAAGTGGAACAGGGGCTTCGAGCCAACGTCGTGCGCGATCAACGTCGAAGGGGAGGGCAACGACCCAAGGAGTTGCACCAACAAGCAGAGCGGCTGTTGGTGACCTTGGGGCGGCGCGCGGTGCCGACCTCATAGTTGAGATCATGCCGTTGGAGACCGGGACCGGCGGAAGTCAGATCCAGATCCCTATGGAACCCGCTCGCGCGTTCTTCGGACTTGGCGGTCGACCTCGCGCTCGAACGAAGGTCACACTTCGAAACACGGCGACGGGTGAACAGCGCAAACTCACGATGACGCGTTTTGGCAACTCAACCGCGCGTCTGGTGGTGAAGGAGCTAGACTACAGGGATCGGCCTTGCTTAATTTTGTTTCGACGAACCGCGGGTGGCGTCGTCAAGTTCGAGATCGTTCGAAAATCGATAGATCCTGACCGTTATAGGGATCTACTGCGCCGCTGCGGTACTCCGACTCGAAAAGGCAGCCGCAGGTGGGTTCTGATTGCAGGTTCCTCGTCGCGTCCGTGAGATCTCGGAGGTCGAGGGATTAGCAGGGAGAACACTCTCTCAAAACTCGTCCAAAGAGAGTGTTCCGAGAGCGAGGGGGCGGCTCGAAACTCGTCGAGATTGTCCATCTCGACTCGCCCGCGCTTAACAGCCCAGCCCGGAGTCTAGGTGGCCCGAATTCGCAGGCCCGCGCGAATTAACGCTGGTTCCGTGTCGTCCCAGGCTTTAGGAACGCCGCAGCGGCCCGCAGACAGAGATTCAGACTGAAAAAGGATTTGGCTCCCCGGGCCGGACTCGAACCAGCGACATGGTGGTTAACAGCCACCCGCTCTACCGACTGAGCTACCGGGGAACCTCCGGCGCTTATAGCGAAGCCGTCATCCGGAGCAATTCGCGCGCCGCGGCGCGGGCTTACGCCGAACAGTCCAGACACCGACAACTACCGCATATAAAGGAGGTGCCGACCGCTCCGAAGACCTGAAAGGCGATGGAGCACACCAAGCGAACGCAACGCGCGCCGTTACGACGCGGGAAGCCGAAGACATCGAGAGACCGGCTACTGCAGATACCCGAGCGACTTCAAATCCTTCTTCAACTCCTCCGGCATCTTGTCCCTCTTCGCACCCGGCTTCGCCTTCCCCGAAGTCTTCGCCGCGTCCTTCCCGGAAGGCGCCGAACCGTCGTCATCCTCGCGCTCGCCATTCCCCGTAGAATCCTCGTCATCCATCGCCGCCGCCTTCGTCGCATCATCCAGCTCGACAGCCGGCCGCGGCAGCGGCCGCAGCGCGTCGGCCCACTCGCGAAGCGTCTGACGCATCAGATACGCCGCGTTCTTCTCGGGCAGAGGATTCTTTTCGCCGGGATCTTCGACGAGGTTGTACGCCTCGTCGGTGCCTTCGTCGGTGTACGAGATCAGCTTGATCTCGTTCTTGGTGATCGCGATCGAGCGCCCGCGGCTCGAAAGCTGTCCCGGCGCGCTGTCAGCCTCGCTGTAGACGACCGGAAACGCTTTCTGCTTGCCCTCGATCATGGGAAGCAGCGTCACGCCCGGCATCGCATGCTCGATGCCGACGATGTCGAGCACGGTCCTCGCAACCGAGATCGACGCGGGGATCAGCCCGGGAATGCGCCGGGCGCTTACGGTCTGGCCCGGCAGGTAGATCATGTACGGCACGTGCAGCGACTCGTTGTACAGGAACCGCACGTGGTCGCAGTGGCCGTGCTCGAAGAACTCCTCGCCGTGATCCGACGTCAGCAGGATCACGGTGTTCTCCATCAGGTGCATGCGCTCGAGCGCCTCGAGCAGCACGCCGATCCCGCGGTCGCCGTGATGGATCGCGGCGTCGTAGTACCGCACGATCTTGTCCCTGCGGTCGCTGTTGGTGTCCTCGCGGTCGTCGCGCAGGCAGAAGTGGCTCTGCTCGGATTCGGCGTCGGCCGGCAGGCCCATCTCGGTCTTGTCGGCGGGCTTTGAGTAGTACGGCCGGTGCGCGTCGTAGCCGTGGAAGAAAAGAAAGAACGGGCTCCGCTTGTGGTCGTCGATCCACTCGAGCGTCGTGTCGATGTTGTGCTCGTAGTGCCGGCCGCGCGTCGCGTAGATGTCGAAGCCGCGGTTGAAGCCGTAGTGCTCGGAGACGAAGCCGCCGCCGGTAAAGCCCGCGGTCGCGTAGCCGGCGGCGCGGAAGACTTCCGGAAGCACGGTGTTCTGGTCCGACAGGACCCGCGACGCAGGGTAATGGAGCACGCCGAGGCGGCTCGGATACAGCCCGCTCAGCATCGCGGCGTGCGAGGGCAGGGTCCACGGCGCCTGCGCGATCGCGCGCTCGAAGACGATCGACTTGGCGGCCAGCGCGTCGACGTTCGGCGTGGTCGCCCGCTCGTAGCCGTACGAGCCGACGTGGTCGGCCCTTACGGTGTCGAACGAGATCAGGATGACGTTGCAGCGCTCGCAGAGCGGGCGGTCGGTGCGTGCGACCGACTCGGGCAGCCGCATGTACAGCAGTGCCAGGGCAAAGGCCGCCACCACGAGGGCACTCGCGCGCAGTAGAACATTTGCCATCGAAGGGAACTCGTGGGTTAGTCTAGGGGTTTTCGGCCTCCGGCACTAGCGAATGACGCGGTGGCCGCGCCCAACCGCCCTCCAGGAATCGCCAGGAAATGAAACGCGCGCTACTCCTTTTCTGCGCCGTCGCGCTTGTCGCGGCGGCGTGCTCCTCCGGCACGAAGACCGACGACTCGGCGCGTGTGATCGTACTCGGCATCGACGGCGGCACGTGGAACGTGATCGAGCCGATGATGCAGGCGGGCGAGCTGCCGAACATCAAGAAGCTCTACGACTCGGGCCTGCACGGCATCCTCGAGTCGCGCCCGCCGATCCTGTCTCCCGTTGTCTGGACGACGATCTTCACCGGCTTCGGTTTCCAGAAGCACGGCGTCAAGGACTGGAAGACCTCGCAGTCGACCAACCGGCGCGTCAACGCGATCTGGGAGATCCTTCGCGACCAGAAAAAGCGCGTCGATGTCTTCAACGTGCCGGCCACCTGGCCGCCCGATCCGATACCGGGCTCCATGCTGTCGGGCTTTCCGCTGAGCGGCGCGACGTTCGGCGGCAACACCGGCCAGCCGGTCACGCGCGAAGACCTCGACGGCGGCAAGATGGCGATCGCGTACAAGGACAACATCGACGCGATCAAGCAGAACGTGCTTCCGCTCGAAGTCGGCAAATGGACGCCGTGGTTTGCGGGCAAGGTCGCGAGCCGTCCGTCGTTCCGCGGCATGATGCGCGGATACCGCCTCGACGAGACGCAGTACTACCTGACGCCGCTATACCGCACCGACGAAGGTCTCGTCGCGAGCGAGCCGAAGAAGCTGCGCTCGCAGGTCTCCGAGAAAATCGGCGAGCCGTACATCCCCGAGGGTCCGGGCTGGAGCAAGTGGGCGGAAGACTACACGCCGGCGGTTCTCTACCAGCATCTCGAGCAGGTCTTCTCGATCCAGTCGAAAGCGGCGCTCCTGTACGCGCCCGGCGACTGGAAGCTCTTCCTTTACGTGATGACGTTCGTCGACCGCATCTCGCATCCGTACTGGGCGTACTCCCATCCGGAGAACTTCCCGGACATGAATCCCGACAAGGCGAAGAAGTACGGCGGCATGGTGGCCGACGCGTATCGCCGCTCGGACGAAGAGCTCGGCAAGATTCTCGCGGCCGTCAAAGGGACGGCGCCGTATGTCGTGGTCGTCTCCGATCACGGCTTCCAGGCGTCGGCCGACAAAACCAAGATGATCGGCACGCACAATCCCGACGGCATCTACATGGTCAGCGGCCCCGGCATCACGCCGAAGGCCGGAGTTCCGAAGTTCATCGAAGACGTGACGCCGACGCTTCTCTACCTGATGGGCATGCCCGTCGGTCAGGACATGGACGGGTCGGTGTTCGCGGAAGTCGAAGAGATGGTCGGCCGCAAGGTCGAGACGGTGGCGAGCTACGAAAAGGAAAAGCGCGACTCGACCGACAAGCCCGTCGACAACGACACGTGGGAGTCGCTGCGCGGTCTCGGTTACGTCGACGGCGCGCCGCCGCGCGCGCAGCAGGACAAGCAGCCTCCGCGCTCAGCGAATCAGCCCGGACAGCAGAGAGGCGGCGCAATGAATGCGCCGGCCGGGCAGGGCAGGACCAACGCCGCGCCGGGCGATGGCGGCTCGATCGGCAGTCCGCCGCGCTCCGGCGGAGTGCCGCCGCAGACAGGCGGCGGGGCGCAGCGAGGCACGAACACCACACCGCCGGACGCAGGTACCAACGCGCGGCCCGGCACGAACGCACGGCCCGGCACCAACGCTCCGCGTGCTGGCATGAACCCCGAGATGAAAGCCGGACAGCCGAGACCGTCGCGCCCGCCCGCCGGCGAAGCCGCTCCCGCACCAAACGGCGACGCCCCGGCCGAAGCTCCCCCAGCCAACGCGCTCGAGGACTGGCCCGAAGACAAGCGCCCGTCCCCGAAGAACCCGTAACCGGAAATCGGGGACAGACACTGATTTCGCGAAATCGGGGACAGACACCGATATCGGGAAATCGGGGACAGACACCGATTTCGCGACGTGCCGCGCGGGATTAATCGATATTGCGACGTCTGCGCTTCGCGACGTGCCTGCGGAGAATGCGTATCGCGACGTACGCGATTCGCACGTCTCTGCGCAGAGAGCCCGTATCGCGACGGAGAACGTCGCGGTCGTTTAGCGGGGAACGCCGTAAGGCTGGTAGCGGTAGCCGGGAGCCTGATTGATGTTCGGCGTCGCAGGCGCGACCGGCGCTGTCGGCGCGGCCGCCCCCGCAGCGGGAGCAGTCGGCAGCACGCTTCGCACGGCGGCCGCATTGCATCGCGCCTGAAGATCGAGCTTGTCGGCCTGACACTCCTGGAGGTCGCTGCGCGCCTTCAGAAGCTCGGCGGGGTCGGCCCCGGCGACTTCGACCGGAACGGCCGAGGCCTTTTCGAGCAGCACCTTCTGATCGGCCAGATCCGCGCGAACCGCCGCAATCCCTTCGTTGATCACGTGCAGCTCTTCGGTCGCCTTGGCGGTGCCTTCCTGCGGCGCCTCGGCGGCCGGCGATGCCATGCGGTTGCGCATCGCATCGAGCTCGATCGTCAGACCGTTGACCGATTGAGTCAGATGGCTCACCGGCTCGTTGCCCAGGTAGTAGCCGCCGAGGAACGCGGCCAGCACCAGCAGCATCGTCAGGAAAATCCGGAACATTCGGGTTTCATAAGTGCCCCGCGACGGGCAGTCAAAACCCGACCGGTGCGCGGGCGGACCGGAAAAGGGACCAGGTACATTTAAAAAAGCGCTGAAAATCCGGGCGGCGGCTCTGAGGTCGGGCGTTCGCAGACTCTACACGGCGCGCAGCCTGCGCTACCCTGTACGGTTCGATGCCACGCGAAGAACGCTTTCACCTGGTTACGGACTTCGAGCTGAGCGGAGATCAGCCGGCGGCGGTCGCCGCGCTGACCGAGGCGGCCGAGGCCGGCATCCGCCACCAGACGCTGCTCGGCGTGACCGGCTCGGGCAAGACCTTCACGGTCGCCAACGTGATCGCGCGCCTGCAGAAGCCGGCGCTGATCCTCGCCCCGAACAAGACGCTCGCCGCCCAGCTCTACAACGAGTTCCGGCTGCTGTTCCCCGACAATGCGGTTCGCTACTTCGTCTCGTACTACGACTACTATCAGCCGGAGGCCTACATGCCTTCGACCGACACGTACATCGAGAAGGACTCGGCGATCAACGACGAGATCGACAAGCTGCGCCACTCGGCGACCGCTGCGCTGCTCGACCGCAAGGACGTCATCATCGTCGCGTCGGTGTCGTGCATCTACGGTCTCGGCTCGCCGTCGGAATATTTCGATATGGTGCTGTTCCTCGAGGACGGCATGCGCATCGATCGCGACGAGGTGCTCGATCGCCTCGTGCGCATCCAGTACAAGCGCTCGGACGTCGACTTCCACCGCGGCACGTTCCGCGTGCGCGGCGACGTGGTTGAGATCTTCCCGGTCTACGAAGATTCGCGCGCGCTGCGCATCGAGTTCTTCGACGACGAGATCGAGGTCATCAAGGAGATCGATCCGCTGCGCGGCACCGTGATCGGCAAGCCGCGCAGCGTGTGCCTGTATCCGGCGAGCCACTACGTAACGCGGCCCGACCGCCTCAAGACCGCGATCGAATCGATTCGCCAGGAGCTCGGCACGCGCCTCGCCGAGCTTCGCCTCGCCGGCAAGATGCTCGAAGCGCAGCGCCTCGAGCAGCGCACGCTCTACGACATCGAGATCCTGTCCGAGATGGGAACCTGCCCCGGCATCGAGAACTACTCGCGGCATCTCACCGGTCGTAAGCCGGGCGAGTCGCCGCCGACGCTGCTGCATTACTTCCCCGAGGAGTTCATCGCGTTCATCGACGAAAGCCACGTGACGGTCTCGCAAGTCGGCGCGATGTACCGCGGCGACCGCTCGCGGAAGGAGACGCTCGTCGAGTTCGGCTTCCGACTGCCGTCGGCGCTCGACAACCGGCCGCTCAAGTTCGAGGAGTTCGAAGCGACGCTCGGGCCGACGATCTACGTGTCGGCGACGCCCGGCGACTTCGAGATCGAGCGCTCCGGCGGCGTGCTCGTCGAGCAGCTCGTGCGGCCGACGGGACTCGTGGATCCGCTGATCGACGTGCGTCCCGCCGGCAACCAGGTCGACGATCTCCTCGACGAAGTGCGCAAGACCGTCGAGAAGGGCGAGCGCGTGCTGGTGACGACCTTGACCAAGAAAATGGCCGAGGATCTCTCGGAGTATTACCACGACCTCGGCGTCAAGGTCCGCTACCTGCACTCGGACATCGACACGCTCGAGCGCACCGAGATCCTTCGCGATCTTCGCAAGGGCACGTTCGACGTGCTGGTCGGCATCAACCTCTTGCGCGAAGGGCTCGACCTTCCGGAAGTGTCGCTGGTTGCGGTGCTCGACGCGGACAAGGAAGGCTTCCTGCGCTCGACGCGCTCGCTGATCCAGACGATGGGCCGCGCATCGCGCAACCTGAACGGCCGCGTGATTCTCTACGCGGACGTGATGACCGAATCGATGCGTCGTGCGATCGAAGAAACGGATCGCCGCCGCGCGGTGCAGGAAGCGTACAACCTCGAGCACGGCATCGTCCCGCGCAGCACGATCCGCGCAATCGACGATCCGCTCGTGCGCATGGCCGAGCTCGACTACTACCCGATCCCCGAGGTGGCCGAAGAGCGCGCGCAGTACAACGAGCGCGACGCGCAAGCCGAAGTCGCCCGCCTCCGCCGCCTGATGCGCGAGGCTTCGGAGCGCCTCGACTTCGAACGAGCCGCCGAGCTGCGCGACAAGGCAAAAAAGCTCGAACAACAGGAGCTCGGCCTTGGCGGCTAACGAAGACAAGCCGGAAGCGAAATCGGCGACAGACGCGAAATCGGGGACTGATACCGATTTCCAGAACTCCACTCCGGCCACCGAGCCGACGCCCGCGAAATCGGTGTCTGTCCCAGATTTCCAAGCCAACGCTTCGCCAGAGCACGCCGCATCCGTCTCGAATACCGAAACCGACGCCGCGCCGGAAAAATCGGTGTCTGTCCCCGATTCCCCGCCAGAAGCACCGGCATCCGTCTCCGATCCCGCCGACCCCGACGACGCGAAGACCACCGCCTCCGACCGCGAAAAGCTCGAAGCGCGCATGGCCGAAAAAGCCGCCGTCGCGCCGACCGGCCCGGGCGTCTACATCTTCAAGGACAAGCGCGGCAAGGCGATCTACGTCGGCAAGGCCAAGAACCTTCGCGACCGCGTGCGCAGCTACGTCCGCGGAGGCGACGGCCGCTACCAGGTCAGCTTCCTGATGAACCGCGCGGCGGACTTCGAGACGCTCGTGACGGTCAGCGAGACCGAAGCGCTGATCCTCGAGAACAACCTGATCAAGCAGTACAAGCCGCGCTACAACATCAAGCTGCTCGACGACAAGAGCTACGTGTCGGTCAAGGTCACCGTCAAGGACGCGTGGCCGCGCATCCTCGTCACGCGCAAGATCCAGCGCGACGGCAGTGTCTATCTCGGTCCGTTCGCGTCGGCGTCAGGCATCCGCGAGACGCTCGAGATCGCACGCAAGATCTTTCCGCTGCGAAGCTGCTCGGACGCGGTGTTTCGCAACCGCTCGCGGCCGTGCCTCGAGTACCAGATCAAGCGCTGCCTGGCACCGTGCGTGCTCGAGGTCGACCGCGTCGAGTACGAACGCCAGCTCAAGGGCGCGACGCAGCTTCTCGAAGGCAAGACCGATGCGCTCGTCGCCGACCTCAAGGTGTCGATGAGCGCGGCGGCCGATGAAGAGCGCTACGAGGACGCGGCCCGCATCCGCGACCGCATCGAAGCGGTCTCGAAAGTCGCCGAGAAGCAGAAGGCGCTCGTGCACGGCGGCGGCGACCGCGACGTTTTCGGCTTCTATCGCGAGGGCGGGTTCCTCGAAGCGCAGGTGCTGCTCGTGCGTTCGGGTAAGCTCATCGGCAACAACTCGTATCATCTCGAGGATTTCGACTTCCCCGACGAAGAGGTGATCTCGGCGCTGACCGGCCGTTACTACGAAGGCGACCGCTACATTCCGGAGGAAGTGCTGCTGCCGGTCGCGTTCGAAGGCGCCGACGCGCTCGCCACGTACCTCGGCGGGCTTCGCGGGACGAAGGTCGACGTGTACGTGCCGCAGCGGGGCGACAAACGTCGCCTCGTCGAGATGGCCATCGACAACGCGCGCCAGGCCTTCGCCGACCGCAACGACGAGGCGCTGCGCCGTGAGCGGATGCTCGACGAGCTGCGCAGGAAGCTCCACCTCGCATCGACGCCGAAGCGCATCGAGTGCGTCGACATCTCGCACGTCCAGGGCGAGGCCGTGGTCGCGTCGCTCGTCGTGTTCGACGAGGGTCGCCCCGACAAGTCGAGCTACCGGCGCTACCGCCTGCGCGGCGTGCAGCGCAACGACGACTTCGCATCGATGAAGGAAGTGCTGTCGCGGCGGTTCACGCGCGGCAAGGAAGAGGGCGGCCTTCCGGACCTGTTGATGGTCGACGGCGGACGCGGCCAGCTCGCGATGGCGGTCGAGGCTGCGAAGGAACTCGGCATCGAGGGCGTCGAGCTCGCGTCGCTCGCGAAGGACCGCGTGGCCGGCGAGTTCCAGTCCGAGAACATCGAGCATACCGAGGAGCGCGTGTTCCGGCCGGGCCGCTCGAACCCGATCGTGCTGCGTCGCAACTCGAACGCGCTGTTCCTGCTGCAGCAGCTTCGCGACGAGGCGCACCGCTTCGCGATCACGTACCACCGCTCGCTGCGGGCGCGGAAGCGGCTGCGCTCCGTGCTCGACGACATCGGCGGCATCGGCCCGCGAAAACGCCGCGCGCTGCTGTCGGCGTTCGGCAGCGTGAAGCGGCTTCGCCAGGCGACCGTCGCCGAGATCGCCGAAGTCAGCGGCATCGGCCCGATGCTCGCCGAGAAGGTCGTCACCGCGTTGAACGCCCGGCACGTGAAGACGACCGCCGACGAGCGCGAAGCCGACGAATAAAGGGGACAGGTACATTTAAAAAAGCGCCGCAATTTCACGGGCGAGAAATGGACCAGGTACATTTGAAAGGGTCTTCGTGGGTTCGTGTGGGTCCGCGTTCGATCAAACGGGCTCCGTCAGATTGGCGGCAGCATCAGCGTCGGGAACTCCAGCCTGAGTTACTCTTCGTCGCGTAGACTGTAGGTCTCGGCCCCGACGATCCTGAATCATGCGGATGGACACCGCGTGCCGCTATCGGCGATGGGCTTGTTGTTGCGATGCGCAGCACGATCAGCGCGCTACGCCTGCTGCACGAACATTCCCCGGGGAATGTGATCCAGGTTTCGTCTGATGCACCAGCGCGCAGAGTGATCGGTGTCTTGAGCACCTGCACCGGGGCGGGCGATAGCGACGGCTCCGAGGGTTTGTCGATGTGGACGCCTTGGTAGGCGGCCGCGTTTTTCCACGAGAAAATTAAATGTACCTGTCCCCCTTTTTCATTGCGGCGCTGTGATGAAGCGGGGCGGAACATTTCATCGCCGTCATCTCGACGCGCGGGAGTCTTTCGCACGGGAGCGAGGTCGTTTAGCGGGAGGGGATGCGATTTGTTCTCTCGGCGCTCGCGCTGCTCATCGTGCAGCAGGTTTTCTGGCGCACGATTGATCCGCCCGGCGCACCGGGCGACCCGGGCCTCGCGGTACCGATCGCTGCATTCGCAGGCGACGCGAGCACGACGAACGAAGCGGTTCACCTCACTGGCCGCGTCGTCGATGCGGCGCCAACGTGGGGAGAAGGCGTTCGCCTCACGGTCGTTGCCGAATCGGTAGACGACCGCGCGGCCGAAGGGCTCGTCAACGTCTCGCTGCGCGAAACGTCGCGGCGGTGGCGAACCGGCGACCGCCTCGCGCTTCGCACGCGACTTCGCCGCATCACCGGCTTCGGCAACTTCGGCGAGCTCGATTGGGCGGCCTACAACGCACGGCGCGGCATCTTCGCCGGCGGCTACGCGTGGCACGACGAAGACGTCGAAGTGCTGCCGCCGAATGACGGCATCGTCGACCGGCTGCGACGGGCGTTCTCGGAGAGCTGCGAGCGCGCCGGAGGGCAGGGCGCCGAGATCCTCGAAGCCCTCGTGATCGGCGACCGCACGGGCATCGACGCCGCGACGTCGAACGCCGTCCGCGACGCCGGCCTCGCGCACTTCCTCGCGATCTCCGGATCGCACATGGCCCTGATCGTCGCGCTCGTGGTCGCGTTCGTCCGCCGGGCCGCCGGGCTGCGCGTGACCCTCCTCGAGCGCTACGACGTGCTGCGCGTGGCGGCGGTCCTCGCGGCGCTCGCGGTAATCGTTTACGGCGCGGTCTGCGGCGGCGGGGTCTCGGTGCTTCGCTCCGAGCTGATGGCGCTCGCCGCGATGGCCGCGCTGTGGCGAGGCCGTCCCGGCGACGAGATGCGCGCGCTCGGCGGCAGCGCGATCGTCCTCGCGCTCGCGATGCCCGGCGTCGGCGAGGAGGCCGGCTTCCAGCTCTCGTACATCGCCGTCCTCGCGCTGATCATGGACTCCCGCCGCCGCCGGAGATCGGTGAGATCCGCGACAGTGAAATCGGGGTCAGTGAAATCCGGGACAGACACCGATTTCAGCAAATTGGGGACAGACACTGATTTTCGTGAATCGGGGACAGACACCGCTTGCCGGCAATCCGGGACAGACACCGCTCCTCCGCAACCGCGCTCAGACACCGATTCCCGCCGCACCATCGCCGCAACTGCCATCGCCGCGAAAGCAGTCAACGCCGCTCCGGCGCCCGTGCTTCGCGCCCTTCACCTGCTCGCCGAAGCTGCCCGACTAACCGCGGTTTGCTGGCTGGTTACGTCGCCGGTCGTCGCCCATCACTTTCAACGCATCTCGCTGGTCGCGCCGCTGGCGAACCTGCTCGCGGCACCGCTCGTCTCGGCGATCGTTGTCGTTGGAATCGGTGGTCTGGCGCTGCTGCCGATCACGCCGCCGGCCGGCGATCTCGCGGTTCGCGTCGGAGCGTTCCTGTCCGATCTCGTCATTCGCGTGGCTGCCTGGTGCGCATCGATCCCGATGGCCGCGACGCTCACGCCGACCCCCGGCCCATGGCTGACGCTCACGCTGACCCTGCTCGGGCTCGCGATGCTTCTGCCCGCCAGTCGCGCTCAGCGGCGCGCGGCGGTCGCTCTCGCCGCAGCCGCCGGCGTCATGATCGCGCTGGCCGTCCACGACCGATTCCGCAGCGATCGCCTCGACGTGTGGTTCGCGTCGGTCGGGCAGGGCGACGCCGCCATCGTCCGCATGCCGGGCGGCACGGTCTGGGTCGTGGACGAAGGCCCGCCCGGTCGCGGCCGCATGGTCGTCGCTCCGCTGCTGCGGCGCGCGTGGATCGGCCGGATCGACGTGCTGGTCGCGAGCCACGTGCAGTCGGACCACGCCGGCGCGCTCACCGAGCTTCTCGAAGACTTCGACGTGGGCGAGATCTGGCTGCCCGACGGGCCATGCGACGACGTGCCGGCGGCCCGGGCGATTGGCCGTGCAGCGAACCTGCGCGGCATTCCCGTGCGGTTCGTGTCGCGCGATGACGACAAACCGGGGCTGCCGAGATTTCGCAACGCCGGAAGCGAACACCGCGACGCCGGAAGCGAACACCGCGACGCCGGCAGCGAAAGCCGCGACGCCCGAATCGAAGCCCGCGCCCCGGTCTTCGAAAATGCGCGCCGGTCGCCGATCCCGGAAAATCAGTGTCTGTCCCCGATATCCGGAAATCAGTGTCTGTCCCTGATTTCTCCAGAAGTGCTGTGGCCGGCGCGTGGCGCGGCGAAGTGCAACGACAACGATCAGTCGCTCGTGCTGAGGTTCGGATTTGCGGGGCGAAGCGTGCTGTTCACGGGCGACATCGAGGCGCCGGCCGAGCACGAGCTCGCGTCACGCTTCGACGTTCGCGCCGACGTGCTCAAGGTTCCGCATCACGGCAGCCGCACGTCGTCGACCGAAGCGTTTCTCGATGCGGTCCGGCCCGGGCTCGCGGTCGCGTCGCTCGGGCTCGACAACCAGTTTCACTTTCCGGCCCCCGAAGTCGTCGCGCGCTACTCGGCGCACGCGGCGAGGTTCCTGCGCATGGACGAAACCGGCGCCGTGCACCTGACGATCGATCGCGACGGTTCGCTCGGGATCGAGACGTTTCACCCAGAGGTAAACGCACTCGACGATCGGCCGGATGCCCTGGCAACGCTCAGTGCGATGGAAGCAGCTCCGCCGCCGTGACGACGGCATCGGGAAAAGCATCCATCGGCAGCCGGTCCGATCCGCCGGCAATTCCCTGCGCCCGATACTCGTGCGTCATCGAGTCCGGTTCGCCGAACCATTCGACCGTGTGATTGCGCAGATTGACGATCCAGTAGTTCGCGACACCGGCGCGAGCATAGATCGGTGTCCTCGTCAGGCGGTCCTGCGGCAGCGAACGATCGGAAACGTGGACGACGAGCAGAGCGGTCGTCGGGTGCTGAGTGTCATAGTCACGGAGCTGCCCCGGAAGAATTGCGACGTCCGGCTCGGGAACGCAGAACGGGCTCGCAACGAGCGGCGATCTCGAGGCGATGGGAATGTCCGGGCCGACAGCGCGACGCAATGCGCTGATCGCGCGGCGCATGCCCGAGGCCTGCGCGGGCGTCGGCGGCGCCGACGAAACGACGATTCCGTGGAGAAGCTCGGTTCTCTCGTCGGGATCAAGAACGCCTTCCTCGACGAGCGCGAAATACTTTTCCACCGTGTAGCGGCCATCGTCGGATGTCGTCGTTTCCATGCGCGTCACACTAGCGCCGCAGCCGGATCCGGCCAAGGTCAGGGCATGACTTCGATGACATGAAGTGCGACGCGCGGTTCAAGAATCTGGACGCGAAAGCCGGGAACCGTCCCGGCGACGCCGGGCATCGGACCCCGCACGACCCGCGACCGGACCGCACACGCCAAGTCCGGCCCTGACCTGTACGTACCGGTGCTTTCCCGCTATTGCGCGACGCGGAGGACCGAGCATGAGCGATGAACCGAAGAAGGCCGGCATCAAGCGGCGCGATTTCCTGATCGGCGCGACGTCGGGTGCGGTCGTCACGGCGCTCGGCGCGGCGGGAATCGTCAGTGTGCGCGAGAAGACGCGCAAGCTGCGCACGCCGGCCGAAGTCGATGCGGGAGCGCCGGCCGAGGTCGCCGAGTCGTTTGCCGATTCGCGGCCGTCGTACGTCGGAGAGGTCTCGGCCAAGGCCGGCTCACCGAACATCCTCGTGATCGTCCTCGACGACGTCGGTTTCTCCGACCTCGGCGTCTACGGCAGCGAGATCCGCACGCCGAACCTCGACGGCATCGCGCTCGCGGGGCTCCGCTACACGAACTTCCGTACCTGCGCGATGTGCTCGCCGACGCGCGCGTCGCTGATGACCGGCCTCAACCACCATTCGGCCGGCATGGGCTGGCTCGCCGATCTCGACAGCGGCTATGCGGGCTATCGCGGCGACATGACGCTCGAGGCCGCCACGCTCGCCGAGGTTCTTCGCGACGCCGGCTGGTCGACGATGCATGTCGGCAAGTGGCACGTGAACCTTGCGGCATCGTGCGGCGCCAACGGCCCGTACCACAACTGGCCGACCAACCGGGGCTTCGAG
The DNA here is from genome assembly GCA_035571835.1 of Candidatus Limnocylindrales bacterium. Lineage (NCBI taxonomy): Bacteria > Bacillati > Chloroflexota > Candidatus Limnocylindria > Candidatus Limnocylindrales > Candidatus Limnocylindrales bacterium. The sequence goes on from DATNBU010000041.1 coordinate 131,070, forward strand.
CGCGCGTTCTGGTTCCAGGGTCACTCGACCGACTACTTCCGGCCGTCCGAGCTGATCGACGGCGTCTCGCCGGTCGAAGCGCCGGTCAAGGACGACTACTTCGTCACCGAAGACCTGACGGACCGTGCGATTGCGTACGTGCGCACGCAGCAGTCGCTCGCACCCGAGAAGCCGTTTTACCTTCAGGTCGCGTATCCGACCGCGCACTCGCCGCTGCAGGCGAGGGCGCGCGACCGCGATGCGTACAAGGGCACGTACGATGCCGGCTGGGACGTGATCCGTGCGGCGCGGCTCGAGCGCCAGCGCAAGCTCGGCGTAATGCCGGAGACCACGCAGCTTCCGCCGCTGTCTCCCGGTGCCGACTCATGGGACACGCTCGATCCGACGCAGAAGAAGATCTACGCGCGCTACATGGAAGTCTACGCCGGCGCGATCACGAGCGTCGATGGGCAGATCGGCCGCCTGATCGATTCGCTCGACGAGATCGGCGTGCGCGACAACACGCTGATCATGGTCATCTCGGACAACGGCGGCTCGGCGGAAGGAACGACGACCGGCACGCCGAACGTGTTCGCCGCCGCGCTCGGTCGCCCGGTACCCGTCGACGAGGCGATCAAGCACTACGACATCATCGGCGAGAATCCGACGTTTCCGCACTATCCGATCGGATGGGCGTGCGCGTCGAACACGCCATTCCGCATGTACAAGCAGTACGCGCATCTCGGAGGGGTGGCCGATCCGCTGCTGGTCTCGTGGCCGAAGAGAATCACGGCGCGCGGCGAGATCCGCGACCGCTTCGTGCACGTGGTCGATCTCTACCCGACGATTCTCGAAGCCGCCGGCATCAAGCGGCCCGACGTCTATCGCGGCCGCAAGCTCAAACCGATCGAAGGCGCGAGTGTCGTCGCGACGTTCGCGAGCGCGACCGCGGCCACGCGCACCGAGCAGTACTTCGAGCTCGGCGGCCAGCGCGGCTATCTCGACGGCAACTGGCGCCTCGCGTGCCGTCACGAGCGCGGCACGCCGTTCGAGAACGACGCGTGGGAGCTCTTCGACCTCAGCAAGGATCCGAACGAGCTCGTCAACCTCGCGGCGTCCAACCCGGAGAAGGTCAAGGAGCTCGCCGCCAAGTGGAATGCAGCGGCGGAACGCTACGGCGTGTTCCCGCTCGACGACCGCAACCTCGTCATCAAGATGAGCCAGGATCGCCTGCGCCGCGGGCTGCGGCGGCACTGGGAGTTCCGGCCGCCCGTCGAACGCATCTCCGCGCAGGTCTCGCCGTTCATGAACGGTTTCGACCACGAGATCGTCGCCGAGCTGCAGCGTCCGGCGGGCAAAGGCGACGGCGTGATCGTCGCGTGCGGCTCGCAGCCGGCGGGCTACGTCCTGCACATCACCGGCGGCAGGCTCGTCTACGAGCAGAGCATGTTTCCGTGGAACGAACGCATCGAGTCGTCGGAGCCGGTGCCCGACGGCGACGTGACGGTGCGCTACGTGCAGAAGATGACGTCGCGTCCGTTCGAAGGCGGCGGCTCGCTGTTCATCGGCGACCGCAAGGTGGCCGAGCACAAGTTCACGCACTGCGTGCTGTCGACGAGCTACGACGGCTTCTCGCTCGGAGCCGACCTCGGCAACCAGGTCTCGACGATGTACCGCGGCACGCATCCGTTCCAGGGGCGCATCGTCAAGGTGACGATCGACATCGACACGACACCGTTCACGACGCTCGAGCAGATGCGCTTCGTCGACAAGCTCGGGATCAAGGTGTGACGGGTCCGGCGGCATGACGGCCACCCGCGACGCAGTATCCTCGATCCGCGACGGAACGTCCGCCGCCCGCGACGGAACGTCCGAAGTCCGCGAAGGAATGATCGTTGTGGAAGCCGGCCGCTACCGCCTCGGATCCGATGCGCACTATCCGGAGGAGCGGCCGCTGCGCGAAGTCGAGGTGCGGCGCTTTGCGATCGATCGTGCGCCGGTGACCAACCGTGAGTTTTCCGAGTTCGCCCGTTCGACCGGTTACGTGACGCTCGCCGAGCGCGCCGTTCCCGCAGGTTCCGCCGTATTCCGCATGACGGCGGGGCCGGTCGATCTTCGCGATCCGTCGAGCTGGTGGACGTTTGAACCCGGCGCGAGCTGGCGAGCACCCGACGGACCGGGCTCCGCCACGGACGATCGCGACGATCATCCGGTCGTGCACGTTGCGTACGAGGATGCGTGCGCGTTCGCGAAGTGGCGCGGCAAACGTCTGCCCGACGAATGCGAATGGGAAGCGGCCGCGCGCGACGGTCTCGACGCCGCAACGTACGCTTGGGGCGACGAGCTGACGCCGCAAGGCCGCATGATGGCCAACTTCTGGACCGGTGCGTTCCCGTGGTACTTCGCGCGCGGCACTCCGGGGACGACTGCGGTCGGCTCGTTTCCGCCGGCACGAAGCGGCGCCGTCGACATGATCGGCAACGTCTGGGAATGGACGCGAACGCCGATGCACGACCCGAAGCCGTGCGGATGCACGCCGCCGCCGCTCGCGGGCGCAGCGGCTCGCGATGCGATGCTGGTGCTGAAAGGCGGATCGTGGCTGTGCGCTGCGGAATACTGCGCGCGTTACCGGCCGGCCGCGCGCATCGCGCTCAGCGCCGAATCGACGACCGCGCACGTGGGCTTTCGCTGCGCGATCGACCTCTGAACGTGTCGGTCTGCGCGTGGCCGCGCTCGTGGTCGGTCGAACGCTGCTACTGCTGGACCTTGACCCAATAGTTGATCTTCACGTCGCCGTAGTGGCTCTGCTCGACGAACGGTTGGGGAATGGGAGACCCGAATACCAGCGGCTGGTACCGGACCAGCGTGCCCGACGGCGTGTTTTCGTCGGTCGCGACCGTGGTGTTGGCGTCGTAGACGCCCATGATCCAGTAGACGCCAGCCGTCACGTGAGTCGGCGCGATCGGGATTTCCTGGCTTCCGATCACGGTCAACGTGGATGCGGACGTCGCGACCAGCTGTCCCGGCGAGCCGCCGGCATCCTTGTACAGCACCATCTGCACATGCGCGCCGCCGGTGCGCATGATGAGGCCGAAGTGCGTGACCGTTGCGTCGAATTCGATCGTGACGGGGAACCCCAGCAGGTAATTTTTTTCGAACGCCGAGTCGAGATTGGTGTCGAGCGGAAAGCCGTAGCGGTTGATGAAATCGGGGCAGGTCAGCGCAAGCGGCTGCCCCACGGCCTTCCTCAGCACCGACAATGCGTCGGTCGACGTGACCGTGCCGTTGCTGTTGACGTCGCCGCAAAGTGCCGCTGCGTCGGCTGCGGCCGTGCGCAGGGCAACCAGAAGGCAAGCCAGGACGATTGCGTTCAGCAGCCGGGGAATTCTCGACATCGTTGCTCTCCTGCTCTTCGGTGGAGGGCGACGATCGCCCGGTTGTCGCCGGCGTCGCGATTGTCACCGGCGTCGCGACGAAATGTTCGCACGCGCGTCCCCGTTGAGCCGCTTCGCGCTTTAGCGGTGGTCTTCGCAAAAGAAAACCGGGACCGTCGCGGTCAGTTGCCGTGACTGTCCCGGTGTCCGCGCATGTAACCCGCGCGTGGTTCTGATTCGCGCCGGCAGTCCGGAGCAAGAGCCGGTGCCGGTTTCGGAATTTACCCGTGACCCGCGCGGGGCGTTGCTCGCAGAGCGCGTCCGCGAATCGGATCGCGCCAGAAGGGAGCGAGCGCACCCCGCGCGGAGCGCACGGCGTCGTCAGCGATTCTTCCCGGGCGCGAGTCGAGGCTGCCCGGGAATCGGGTTGCGGCCGGGCTCGTTTATCCCGTCGGACGGATCGTCGTCACCGGGCGTCTTCGAGAAGTCGGTCTCGTTGCCCATTCCCTCGGGAGTTCCACGCGGAGTCGGGACCGCGCCGACCGCCGTATTCTTCGGCATCGCGCCCGGCGGAAGCGGGTCGTTGAGCTGCTTCGGAGACTCGTTGTCTCCATCGCGGTCATAGTCCGTGCGGTGCTCGGCGTACGCGGCCAGCGGGAGCACGCCAACCAGCAGCGCGGTTGCGGCAAGCCTCGCCAGGAGTCGGTTTTGAGTTCGCATGGCGCACCTCGTGTCGCTTCGGCGCGAATTCGCCGGTTGGTCGACTGGCCGGCTCGCCGAAAAAACTCGATCTTCGGACGGCCGCTGTGCGGCTGCATTCGACTTCTGCCCGACGCTGCGAAGCGAGTGAGTCTCGACGTGACAGTTGTTCCCGCACCTGCGGAAATACTCTCTGCATCCGCATTGCCGACGACGGCACTTTCTCACCAATGATGTTGTGTGCTTTCGCTGCATTGGACACATCGGCCCCCCGCATTGCCGGTTTCCGAGCAATTGCACCGGGCCGTGTCCTCGACGCGCCGGGCCATGGCGCTGCTGCGTCGAGTGGTGCTCGGTCTTCTTACCGTTGTTGCGATCGCGTTGGGGGCGGTGCTCGTGGCCTCGGTCGTCGGACTGCCACGCTATTCCTACCTCCCGGCGATGGAGTCGGTGCTCAACCCGCAGGTCCTCGACGTTGCCGTCACGTACGACACGTCCGGCCGCAGCCTGACGGACATCGATGCGCCGCCGGCCGCCGACCTCGCGCCGCTGCCGGCACGCGAAGGCGACGTTCGCATCGATTCGGCCATGCTCGCGCTCGGACGCGAGACGTTCTATCGCGAGACGTTCGGCAACGAGGTCTTCCTGACCGACGTTGCCGGCTTCCTCGACGGTCCGCTGCGGCCGTACAACCTTGCGAGGGCCGTGATGGCGCTCGAAGGACGCGGCACCACCAATCTACGCGTCGAGCTGGCCGAGACGGTCCGCATCGGCTCGGTGACGTACCGCGAAGGTTCCACGATCGATACCGGACTCGACGTACCGGCCGGCTCCTACGCGATCCTCGGGATGCCGATCCGGATTGCGCGCGGGCATGTCATGGCCGGCATGACGTGCGCGGCGTGCCACTCGACCGTCGATCCGGACACGAAGCAGGTCATCGACGGCGCGGTCAACAGCGACCTCGCGGCCGGCCTGCTGCTCGCGTTCGCGACGAACTCGGCTGCGTACTTCCCGCACGCCGAAGTTGCGTCGCTCGAGCCGTACGTGCGCGATCGATCGAGGAGGGTCGCCGCCTTCGACGGCAGCGCGGTGCCGCTTCCCGATGCGTCCGCGCTCGAGGCTGCGGTCGACGAAGTGTTCGCGAGCTGGCCGCCGGGAAGCTTCGATACGACGACCGACATGAAAGCCGATCCGACGCAGATTCCGGACTCGTTCACGCTCGGCGACCATCCGTACGGCTGGAGCGGATATGCCGCGGTCGGGCCGTTCCTCGGGCTTGCGTCGCTGTGCAACAACGCGCACGGGCCGAACGCGGATTCTCTGGCGCAGGCCGACCTTGCGCCCGCGCTGTTCGGTATCGACAGCGAAGTCTACATCGCGACGATCCTGCAGAATGCGGCCAATCCCGGATTCCGCTTCGATCCGGAGCAGCAGGAAAGGCCGTCGGCGTTCGTCGCATCCGTCGATCCGACGCCCGGCGCGCCGGGAATCAACGAGCTCGTCAAACCGCCCGGCTACCCGGAGATCTCGTGGATCGCGCCCGACGGCATGTTCGTCGGCTCGCCCGGCCGCAACGCGTGGGAACAGAGCAACGCGATGGCGGCATGGCAGAACACGCTCGCTCCGCCGCCTTCGCCTGTGGAGGCCGATGCCGAGAAATTCGCGCGCGGACGCGTGGTGTTCGAGAAGGCGCGGTGCGCGGGATGTCACGCCGGGCCGGCTCTGACCAGCAACAAGATCATTGCCGCGTCGCAGATCGAGACCGAGCCGGCGCGCGCGCTCGCATACCAGAAGACCGAAGCGAGCTTCGGGCCGCCGCTGATGTTCACGTTCGATACGCCGGTGCCGCTGCCTGCGGAACCGAAGACGATGCTCGTCAACATGAAGGGTCTCGAGCCGCATCAGCTCGATCTGGCCTGGGCGCACGACAACACGACCGGCGGCTACAAGATTCCGAGTCTCGTGGGGCTGTACTGGTCGGCGCCTTATCTTCACGATGGCGGCGTCGCGGTCGGAGCCAACGATGAGCTCGGCGTCTCCGGCACGCTGCTGCGCGGTGTTGCGGTGAGTCCCGAGAAAAGCCTGATCGCGTTCGTCGATCGCAACCTGCGCGAGCTCGTCGTCGCGGCCAACGATGGGTCCGCATCGCTGCGCAGGGTACACGTGCGCGGCAGCGGTCATCCGTTCTGGGCTGACACGCAGGCGGGTTTCTCGGCCGACGACCAGCGTGCACTCGTCCACTATCTGCTGACCGCGGGTCAGCCCGAGCAGGATGAGGACGAGATCACCGACAGTCCTGGCTCCGAGGTCATGGCTCTTGCGTGGGTCTCCGACGACGACAGGCCGCAGCAACGTTCTGCCATCCGATCCCGACATTCGGTCGTGCCGGGATCACGGAAGTGACAACTTCGGCATTGACTGGTCACCCGAAGCAGCAGAGATTTTTGTTGCGTTCTCAGTACGCTGCTTGTTGGGCCGGTCGGGGTCCATATAACATCACCAAGGTTACCCCGACTGCGCCCCGTCCTCTGTCTGCGAGGTAGAAATGTATGGATGAACGAACGCGACACCCAATCGAGTCCGGCGAGGTCGCGGCGGCGCGTCTGGCCGCGATCGTCGATTCGTCGGACGATGCGATCGTCGCCAAGACCCTCGAGGGCATCATCACGTCGTGGAACCGGTCCGCCGAGAGGATGTTCGGCTATACGGCGGACGAGGCCATCGGCCAGCACATCAGCCTGATCATCCCGAAGGATCGCCGAGGCGAAGAAGTCCAGGTCATCAACCGCATCAAGAACGGCGAGAAGGTCGACCATTTCGAGACCGTGCGGCAGGCCAAGGACGGCAGCCTTCTCGACATTTCGCTCAGCGTTTCGCCGGTCCTCGATCCGACCGGCAAGATCGTCGGAGTCTCCAAGGTCGCCCGCGACATCACCGACCGCCGCAGGATCGAGCGCGAGCGCGTGCAGCTTCTCGAACAGGTCCAGGCCGACAACAAGGCGAAAGACGAATTCCTCGCGCTGCTCGGACACGAGCTTCGCAATCCGCTTGCGGCCATTGCGAGCGCCGGCCAGCTGCTCGCGATCGCCCGCAACCTCGAAGACATCGCGCGGCCGCAGATCGTGATCGCCCGCCAGGTCGCGCATCTTGCGCGCCTGGTCGACGACCTGCTCGACGTTGCCCGCGTGCGCGCCGGAAAGATCACGCTCGACCGCAAGCCGGTCGTGCTGTCGGACGCCGTCGAGCACGCGCTCGACGTGCTGCGCTCCGGAATGCGCCCGGCCTGGCACGTGATCGAGGTCGACTGCGGCGACGTCACCGTCGATGCCGATCCGGTGCGGCTCGAACAGATCATCCTCAACCTGCTGACCAACGCGGTGAAGTACACGCCGGCCGGCCGCCGTATCCGCGTGAGCGCACGCGCGGCGAACGGGCAGGGCGAGCTTCGCGTGCAGGACGAAGGTGTCGGGATTGCGCCGTCGTCGCTGCCGAGGATCTTCGGGTTGTTCGTGCAGGGCGAATGGACGGTCGATCGCGCCGAAGGCGGCCTCGGAATCGGCCTTACGCTCGTGCGTACGCTGACCGAGCTGCACGGCGGTACGGTCGAAGCGTTCAGCGAAGGACCGGGCCGCGGAAGTCTCTTCACCGTGCGGCTCCCGCTGGCTACGCAGGCGGAGCAGGCAAAGACCGCCCCGCCGGAACCGGGTTCGAGCCGTCGCATCCTGATCGTCGAGGACAACGCCGATGCGCGCGAGATGCTGCGCGTGCTGCTCGAGCGGCAGGGCCACGAGGTCTTCGAAGCCGCCGACGGAGCCGAAGGCCTGCGCATGGCGCTCGAGCTGAGGCCGAATCTTTCGCTGATCGATATCGGCCTGCCGATCGTCGACGGCTACGAGGTCGCGCGCCTGATTCGCGAATCGAACGAATCGGGCCGCCTGGTTGCTCTGACGGGATACGGGCAGCCCGAAGACCGCCAGCGCTCGCTCGCCGCCGGCTTCGACGATCACCTGGTCAAGCCGGTCGCTCCCGCGCGTCTTCTCGCGGTCGTCTCCAAGGCCGGAGACAACAAGAACCGCGCCGCCGGCAGCTGATCAGAAATCGGGGACAGACACCGATATCCGAAAATCGGTGTCTGTCCCCGTTTTTCTGGTTTTCCCCTTTCGATTACGAGTGCAGGCGTTGCGAGCGCGGGTGGCAGACCGCGGCGTAGGCCTCGACCACTTTCTTCGGATCGACGTCGCCGGTCTTTCCTCCGCGCGCTTCTTCGCTCTGGCGCGTGATGTCGGCGAGCGAGAGGATTCCGCACAGCCGCCCTTCGTTGTCGGTGACGGGAAGGCGCCGCACCTGACACTGCTCCATGATCTGTTCGGCAGCCCGGACCGAATCGTCCGGACAGCAGCATTTGACGTCGGCGGTCATCGTATCGCAGATCCGCACGCTGCTCGGCGCGACGTCGCGCGACCAGCATGCGATGGCGATGTCGCGATCGGTGATCGCGCCGACCACCCGGCGATCCGAGTCGACGATCGGGACGATGCCGCAGTCGTTATCCCACATCAGCTTGACCGCTTCGCTGCAGGGATCGTCGGGCCGGCACGCCGCGACGTCGCGGGTCATGATTTCCTCAACTTTCATATCGCCTGTCTCCTTTCCGTCAGGTCCTGGGGTTCCGAGTGCGAGTCGGTGGCCGCGATCGACGGAATCGCCGATCACTGATCGCAGGCTAGGCGCACGCCGCTGGACGCGGCAACGGTGCCCGCACGAAAATGCTCTCCGCCGGGGGACGCGCCGAAACCGGACGAAACGGAAATCGGGGACAGACACCGATTTCCCGAAATCGGTGTCTGTCCCCGATTTCGGCAGGTTCGCGCACGCGGCGGGTTTTGCAGGGCGGAGCGTGCGCCGATACACACGGCGTACCGCCCTGCGTCGATGCCCGGCCCTGCGACCGGCACCCCGCTACGGACTTCGTCATGGCCATTACTTCGATCAAGGGTTTCCGCGACGTGCTGCCGGCGGAAGCCGACCGCCGGCGCGACATACTCGATGCCGCTCGCGCGGTCCTCAAATCCTATGGTTACGGCGAGATAGAGCTTCCTCTTCTGGAGAAGGTTGAGCTTTTCAAGCGATCGGTCGGCGACACCTCCGACATCGTCGAGAAGGAGATGTACGCGTTCGAGGACAAGGGCGGCGAGACCATCGCGCTGCGTCCCGAAGGAACCGCATCGCTGGTGCGCGCGTACCTCGAAGCCGGCCTGGCCCGGGCCCAGCCGGTCGCGCGCCTCTGGTACACCGGGCCGATGTTCCGGCGCGAACGTCCGCAGAAAGGACGCTACCGCCAGTTCTCGCAGATCGGCGCCGAATTCCTCGGCCGCGAGGATGCCGCGGCGGACGCCGAGACCATCTGCCTGGTTGCCGACATCTGTCATGCGATCGGTGTGCGCGGCATGCGCATCCATGTGAACTCGCTCGGAGATGCGACGTGCCGGCCGGCCTACCGCCAGAAGCTCGCCGACTACGGCCGCTCGGTGATCGACCGCCTGTGCGACGACTGCCGCGCGCGCCTCGACCGCAATCCGCTGCGTCTGCTCGACTGCAAGAACGAAGGCTGCCGCCTCGCCATGGAAGCGGCTCCGCTGATGATCGATCACCTGTGCGACGGCTGCCGCACGCATCACGCCGAAGTCATGCGTCTGGTCGAATCGGCCGGGATTCCGGTGACGCCGAATCCGCGCATGGTACGCGGGCTCGACTATTACTGCCGGACGGCGTTCGAGATCACGGCCGAAGGGCAGGGCGCGCAGGACGCCATCGGCGGGGGAGGACGCTACGACGGGCTCGTTGCCGCGCTCGGTGGACCCGACCTCGCCGGCATCGGCTTCGCGTTCGGCGTCGAGCGACTGCAGCTCGCGAGCGCGACCGAAAGCGACAGTGAATCCGGCCCGCTGGCGCTCGTTGCACCGATTGGAGACCTCGCTGCGCCGATCGCACTCGCTCTGACACGTCGGCTGAGGCAAACAGGGGCACGCATCGATCTGGAATCCCCGCACCGCAGGCTCAAGGCGCAGCTCAAGCAGGCCGACAAGGCCGGCGCGCGTTTCGCGGTGATTCTCGGCGACGCGGAGCTCGAAGCGGGACGCGCGACGGTGCGCGACCTCAAAGCCCAGAAGGACCATCCGTTGCTGTTCGGATTGTCGGACGAAGCCGGCGAGATCATCGCGGCGCTTCATCAGGCAGCCGGACAGAGCGATCAGCAGAGCCCGGGACGGATCGAATCGGAGCCGGCAGCGGAGCGATTGACGGCAGCGGAGCGATTGAAACGAGGAGCGGACTGAAGTGGAGCGGACCTGTTACTGCGGATTGGCCAGAGCCGAAGATGCCGGCCGTGAGCTCACGTTTGCCGGCTGGGTCGACTCGCGGCGCGATCACGGCGGAATCATCTTCGTCGACCTGCGCGACCACACCGGCATCGTCCAGATCGTGTTCGATCCGGAGTCGAGCGCGGCCGCCCATGCGACGGCCGGCGAGCTGCGCAGCGAGTTCGTGATCGGCGTTCGCGGCACGCTTCGGCGCCGCACCCCCGAAACCGTCAATCCGAGAATGGAAACCGGGACCGTCGAGCTGGTCGCGACCCATCTCGAAATCCTCAACGTCTCGAAGCCCGTTCCGTTCGCGATCGACGATTCGTCGTCGCTGACCGAGAACGTGCGGCTTCGCTACCGCTACCTCGACCTGCGGCGCCCGATGATGCAGCGCAACCTGCGCGTGCGGCACGACGTCTGCCGGATCGCACGCGACCATCTGAACGAGCACGGCTTCATCGAGGTGGAAACGCCGATCCTGACGCGCTCGACGCCCGAAGGCGCCCGCGACTACCTCGTGCCGAGCCGCGTGAACCCGGGTTCGTTCTTTGCGCTCCCGCAGTCGCCGCAGTTGTTCAAGCAGCTTTTGATGGTCGGCGGCTACGACCGCTACTACCAGATCGCGCGCTGCTTCCGCGACGAAGACCTGCGCGCCGACCGCCAGCCGGAGTTCACGCAGATCGATCTCGAGTTCGCGTTCTCGAGCGCCGAGACGATCACCGGCGTGGTCGAGGTGCTGCTGAAGAAAGTGTTCTCGCATGTGCTCGGCCGTCCGTTCGCCGACCCGTTCCCGCGCATGAGCTGGGACGAAGCCGTCGCGCGCTACGGCACCGACCGCCCGGACACGCGCTTTGCGATGGAGCTCGTCGACCTGACGGGCGTGCTCGCGGCGTCGGGCTTCAAGGTATTCCGCGCGGCCATCGACGGCGGCGGCAAGGTCAAGGCCATCAACGTCAAGGGCGGCGCGACGATGTCGCGCAAGGAGATCGACGATCTCGGGGCGTTCGCGGCCGTTCACGGCGCCAAGGGTCTGGCCTGGATCAAGGTCGCCGGCGGCGAGTGGCAGTCGCCGATCGTCAAGTTCCTGACCGACGGTGAGCGCGAAGCGATCGCAAAGGCTGCAGGCATCGAAGACGGCGACCTCGTGCTGTTCGCCGCCGACACGTCGAAGATCGTCAGCGCCGTGCTCGGAAACCTGCGCGTCAAGGTCGCAGAGGACCGCGGGCTGCTCGATCCGAAACAGTTCAACTTCCTGTGGGTCGTCGACTTTCCGCTCGTCGAGTGGGACGCCGACGAGAAGCGCTACTTCGCGCTCCACCATCCATTCACGGCTCCGAAGGCGCACGACCTCGAGCGCCTCGAGAGCGATCCCGAAGGCGTGCGCGCCGACGCGTACGACATCGTGCTCAACGGCACCGAGCTCGGCGGCGGATCGCTTCGTATCCATCGCGGCGACGTGCAGAGCCGGGTGTTTTCGCTGCTCGGCATCGGCGAGGAAGAAGCGCGCCAGAAGTTCGGCTTCCTGCTCGAGGCGCTCTCGTTCGGCGCGCCGCCGCACGGCGGCCTCGCGCTCGGCCTCGATCGCATGGTTGCGATGCTGGTCGGCAGCGAATCGATCCGCGACGTGATCGCATTCCCGAAGACCCAGCGTGCCGCGTGCCTGCTGACCGAGGCACCTTCCACGGTCGACGCCACGCAGCTGCGCGGGCTCGGCATCAAGCTTGCGGGTGCGGGCGCAAAACCATCATCCGAAGGAAAACCCGGATGATGCAGGCTCGTTCGTCGATGCGGACCGGGGGACACGCTCCGGTCGGGGTGCTTCTGATTGCTGCCGCGCTGGCCATCTCGTCGGCTGCGTGTTCGTTCAGCTGGGGCTCCGGTGGAATCAGCGACGTGTCGCTGGCGGGAAGAAAGCCGGGCGAGCTCGGCAAGAAAGAAGAGCCGAAGCCCGGTGAGAAGGCTGCGACCAACGCCGACGCGGCGGTCGAAGAGGGCCGCTCGCTGCGCAAGATCGCGATTCTTCCCGTCGCCTACAGCGACGGTACCGGCGGCCTTCCGTGCGATGTCTGTCCGCCGTCCGTGCAGATGAAACCGACCAGCGCGCACGCCGCGCGCCTCGCGACCGGTTTTACGTACGAGGCGATCGCGCGCCATCCGCGGCTGCTGTTTCCTCCGCCTGCCGTCATGGACCAGGCGATGTCGGCCGGCAGCATGCGCGCGGCGGTGAGCTCGCTGTATGCGTCCGGCAAGGCGGAGTTCGTGGTTGCCGAGGCCCTGATCGAGCTGCGTCCGCGCATCGGTCCCGACAACGGTCCGGAAAAGCCCGCAGGCGTGACGCTCTATGCGTCGCTGATCGACGCGAAGGACGGCAAGATCCTGTGGTCGGATACGTTCGACGACGACGAAGGCGGGCGCAACGTTGCACTGCGTGCGTACGACAAGATCATGAACGACAAGCCCGTCCGCTGGAAAACCGCCGAAGGCTACACCGAGCACGCCGTCGACGAATTGATCGAAGACCTGGTCGATGAGCTCGACTGAGCGAAGATCAGATGTTGAGCTCGACCGAGCGAAGATCCGATGTTGAGCTCGACCGAGCGAAAATAAGATGTTTGAGCTCGACCGAGCGACGGACGTCGGATGGACGCGCCCGACTGAGCGGACATCATCCAGTCGAAGACAAAACTGAACGGATACCGATGGACGCGCACTGCTGAGCGCAGATAGTGGAGGCGGAGGCGACGTGGCGGAAATTATCGACGGAAAAGCCAGCGCTGCAGCCATCCGCGCGGAAGTGACCGAACGCGTCGCCGCGCGCACAGCACGGGGACTGCGTCCGCCCGGGCTCGCGGTCGTGCTCGTCGGCGAGGATCCCGCTTCCAGAGTCTACGTCGGGCGCAAGAATCGCGAGTCCAAGGAAACCGGCATGCTGTCGGTCTCGGTCGAGCTGCCCGCATCCGCGACGATGCCGCAGGTGCTCGAGGTAGTCGCATCGCTCAACGCGCGCGACGACATCGACGGGATTCTCGTACAGATGCCGCTGCCGGCCGGGCTCAACTCCGATCGCGTGATCTCGACCATCGATCCCGGCAAGGACGTCGACGGCCTGCATCCGGTCAGTCAGGGGGCACTGTTCACCGGGCGTCCGGGACTTCGTCCATGCACGCCACGGGGATGCATGCATCTGATCGACCAGACCGGCATCGATCTTGCCGGCAAGGTCGCCGTTGTAGTCGGACGCTCGGTGCTGGTCGGCAAGCCGATCTCGATGATGCTTCTCGAGCGTCACGCCACCGTAGTGATGTGTCATTCGCGCACGAAGGATCTCGCGTCGCATGTCGCACGCGCCGACGTATTGATCGCCGCAGTCGGCAAGCCGGGCCTCGTGCGCGGCGAATGGGTCAAGCCGGGCGCGGTCGTCATCGATGTCGGAATCAATCGCGTCGACGGAAAGCTCGTCGGCGACGTCGAGTACGAGCCCGCCGCAGCACGCGCCGCGTGGATCACTCCTGTGCCGGGCGGCGTCGGGCCGATGACGGTCGCGATGCTGCTGCGCAACACGTACCGGTCGCGGCTCGCGCGCGATCGCGACGGCGAGACGCTCGACGGCGATCTGCTCGCCGGTGATCGCGAAGTGCTGCCGCGCGCGATCGCACAGGGAGCCGCGCGTTGACCGCCGCGACTGCTCCAACGCCGCGGCGCACACCTCTTTACGACGAGCACGTCGCGGCCGGCGCGCGCATGGTCGAGTTCGCCGGATGGTCGATGCCGGTGCAGTACCGCTCGATCCTCGAAGAGCACCAGGCCGTGCGTCGTTCCGCAGGCCTGTTTGATGTCAGCCACATGGGCGAAGTCGAGATCACCGGCCCTGGCGCCGAGGCGCTGTGCGCGAAGCTGTTCACCAACGACGCGCGGACGCTCGCGCCCGGCCGCGCGCAGTACAGCATGATCGGCAACGACCGCGGCGGCGTGGTCGACGACATCATCGTCTACCGTCTCGGCGCCGAGCGGTTCTACGTCTGCGTCAATGCGTCGAATGCCGCCAAGGATCTTGCATGGATCCTCGCGCATCCGTCGAGCGGCGCGACCGTCACCGACCGCAGCAACGAGACTGCGCTGATCGCCGTGCAGGGTCCGGCTGCGATCGGGATCCTCGAGAAGATGTCGCCGGGCATCGCCGGGCTTGCGCGCTTTGCGTGCGAAGAGCGGCGCGTTGCCGGCATCGACGTGCTCGCCGCCCGCACCGGTTATACGGGCGAAGACGGCGCCGAGCTGTTCTGTCCGGCCGATGCCGCCGTGCGGCTCTGGCGTGCGCTCGCGGCAGCCGGCGAACCGGCGGGTCTCAGGCCGTGCGGCCTCGGCGCCCGTGACACGCTTCGCATCGAAGCCGCGCTGCCGCTGTACGGACACGAGCTCGGCGAGGACATCAGCCCGTACGAAGTCGGACTGGGCTGGGCCGTAAAGCGCAACCGTCCGGAGATGATCGGGCGCGATGCGCTCGACCGGGCGGCCGCCGGAGCCCCCAGGCGCCTGATCGGCCTGCTCGTCGATGGCGGGATTGCGCGTGAGGGCACCGAAGTCTTTGCAAAAGAAGGAGCCGACGCGATCGGCGTCGTCACCAGCGGAACGCATTCTCCGACCCTCGGGCGCGCGGTCGCGATGGCGCTGGTGGCTCGCCAGTTCGCAGCAGATCCCAATGGATCGGATGTCGAAGTCGAGATTCGCGGGAAACGCAGAGCCGCGTCCGTGACGCGCCTACCTTTCTGTGTTAAGCGGCCCGCACCGTAGCAGGCGAGCAGGCACGCGAGGAGGGCATTCATGGAGATCCCTGATGATCTTCGTTACACGTCGGAACACGAATGGGTTCGCGTCGAGCCGGACGGGACCGTAACCGTCGGCATCACCGACTACGCCCAGTCCCAGCTCGGCGACATCGTCTTCGTCGAGCTTCCCAAGGCTGCCGACGAACCGGAGGTCACCCGCGACGAGCCGTTCGCGGTCGTCGAATCGGTCAAGGCCGCATCGGACATCTACGCACCGATCAGCGGCAAAGTGATCGAGGTCAACGAGGAGCTGCCCGACTCGCCGAACACCATCAACGAAGACCCGTACGGCGACGGCTGGCTGGTTCGCCTGCAGCCGAAGAACGTCGCCGAGGTCGAAGAGCTGATGGACTCGGACGATTACGAAAACCTCGTCGGCGAGCTCGGAGAGTAGCGGCGCGATGCGTTTCGTCCCGCATACGCGTACCGACGTCGCCCGCATGCTCGCCGCCGTCGGCAAGGCGAGCGTCGACGACCTTTTTCCAACCGTACCTGTTTCGCTTCGCGAGCGCGCCGCGATCCGCCTCGAAGACGGACTCGGCGAGCGCGAAGTCCTCGACCGGCTTTCCGAGCTGGCCGCAAGCAACGCCACCGTTGCGAGCTTCCAGGGCGCAGGCTGCTACCGGCACTTCGTGCCCGCGGCCGTGTCCGCCGTGATGAGCCGCTCCGAGTTCGCAACCTCGTACACTCCGTACCAGCCCGAAGTCAGCCAGGGCACGCTGCAGGCATCGTTCGAGTTCCAGACCTACGTCGCGCGCCTGATGGGCCTCGATGTGGCCAACTCGAGCATGTACGACGGCGCGTCGGCGTTCGCCGAGTCGCTGCTGATGGCGATGCGCGTGCATAAGAACCGCTCGCGCCTTCTCGTTTCCGCCGGGATTCATCCCGAGTACGTCGCCGTCGCGCGCACGTATCTCGGCGGTCACGGCCGCGGCGAGATCATCGAGGTGCCGCTTGCCGCCGATGGCCGCACCGACCTCGAAGCGCTCGAAGGCCTGCTTGGCGACGACGTTGCGGCTGTCGCGACCGGCTATCCGAATTTCTTCGGCGTGATCGACGATCTCGGCGGCGCGTCGCGGCTCGCGAAGCGCGCCGGTGCGCTGTCGATCAGCGTCACCGCCGAGGCGCTGTCACTTGCGCTGCTGCGCTCGCCCGGAAGCTGCGGCGCCGACATCGCCGTCGCCGAAGGACAGAGCTTCGGTCTTCCTCCGTCGTTCGGCGGCCCGGGTGTCGGGCTGTTCGCGACCAGGAGCGCGCACGTCCGGCAGATGCCGGGCCGGCTCGTCGGCCAGACCGTCGACGAAGACGGCCGGCGCGGCTACGTGCTGACTCTTGCAACCCGCGAGCAGCACATCCGCCGCGAGAAGGCGACGTCGAACATCTGCACGAACCAGGGGCTTGCCGCGCTGTGCGCGACGGTGTTCTTCAGCCTCA